>JAADDL010000078.1 GCA_013153915.1 Campylobacterota bacterium | reverse complement strand
CTTTGTTGCATCAAAAAGTTTTAATCTCACAAAAAAGAAAAACTATATAGGAGGGAAAAATGAGAGGATTTGGAAGAGGAGGCGCTTTTGGCGCTTCAATGCAAAGAGGAATGAGAAAAGGAGCCGCAAGAGGCATGGGAAGAGGTTTTGCTGCTAATAGAGGAGGATTTCTAGGCAGAGGCTTCGGTAGAGGTGCCGCCTTTGAAGATGAAGGCATCCAAAGGGGTTACGGTATGCTAAACGGACAAGGAAGAGGAGAGGGGCGAGGCAGAAACCGCAACCAAAATGCTTGTCTTGGAAATGGCGAAGGTTACGGCAGAGGCGGCGGAAGAGGAAAAGGCTACAATAGAGCGGAAAATAGAAAAAAAGAGGATACATGAAGCTAACAATCGCAAGCGGAAAAGGCGGAACGGGAAAAACTACCGTCTCCGTCAATCTCGCCTCATATCTTGCAGATAAAGGGAAAATGGTCGTTTTAAGCGACTTGGATGTTGAGGAGCCAAACTCAAAGTTATTTTTAAAAACCAAGCTACTCAACGAAAAAGATTTTCACAAAATGGTACCAAAATGGGAAAGAGAAAATTGTACATTTTGCGGAGAATGTGGGACAAATTGTAGCTTTAATGCCATTATTGCGCTACCTTCGGAGATACTTGTGTTTCCGGAACTTTGTCATAGTTGCTACGCATGTAGCGAACTTTGCCCCACTAATTCACTACCTATGATCCCACGAAAAATAGGAACCATAAAAGAGTATGAAACGCAAAACTTCAACTTCATAGAAGGCAGGCTTGATATAGGAGAAGAGATGGCTGTTCCGTTAATAAACGGAGTTATAAAATACACTCAAGATAGATACCCCGATTCTTTTATGATTTTTGACGCACCACCCGGCACAAGCTGTCCGGTCATAGAGGCTTCAAAAGATAGCGATTTTGTTTTTCTAATCACCGAATCCACCCCTTTTGGATTAAATGACTTAAAACTTGCGGTAGAAACTATGAGAGTTTTAAAAAAGGATTTCGGTGTTATTATAAATAGGTACGGCATAGGCGACGATAGTGTGGAAAAATATTGTAAAAACGAAAAAATTCCCGTAATATCGAAGATATTAAACGATAAAGAGATTGCAAAAATATACTCAAGCGGAGAGCTGGTCTATCCAAAGATAGAACACTTTAAAAACTCTATTGATGAGATAGCTAATTTTGTGGAGAAGTTAAAATGAGTGCAAAAGAGATAGTCATCATCTCCGGAAAAGGAGGAACGGGAAAAACAAGCTTAAGCGCCTCTTTTGCTCTTTTTGAGGGCAAAAATGCCATAATAGCCGATTGCGATGTGGACGCCGCCAATATGCACATACTTCTTGGCGCCGATTTTAGCGAGCAAGAGGACTTTTTTAGCGGCGAAATCGCTTTTATAGACGAAGATAGTTGCATAAATTGCGGCAAGTGCAAAGATGTCTGCAGATTTGAAGCTATCAATGTTATCGAAAACCAACATAGAGTCGATCCCATAGCTTGTGAAGGGTGTTGGTACTGCAGCAGGGTGTGTCCGACGGGAGCTATCGAGATGAAAACTCAAAAAGTTGGGGATCTTTATATCTCAAATATCAAAAATGACTCATTAATGGTTCATGCCAAGCTTGGATTTGGTGCGGAAAATTCGGGCAAACTTGTAGCCAAAGTAAAAACCAAAGCCAGAGAGTTGGCAAAAGAGTTAAATAAAGAGTATATCGTCACGGACGGGAGTCCCGGTGTAGGGTGTCCCGTCATCTCAAGTCTTAGCGGCGCACATATAGTCGTGCTTGTCACGGAAGCAACCGTAAGCGGTTTACACGATCTAAAAAGAGTTAGAAAGCTTTTAAAAACATTCTCTTTAAAAGCCGTTTGCATCATAAACAAATATGATTTAAACGAGAAAATTTCGGATGAAATAGAGAGCTATTTAAAAAGCGAGGATATAAAGGTTGTAGCCAAATTACCTTATGACGAAACCTTTACAAAAGCTCTAAGCAAAGCCGTTACGATAGTCGAATACGATAAAAACTCAAAAATATCAAAAATGATAGAACAGAGCTGGAAAACAATAAAAGGAGAAATTAAATGAAGATTTTATTTACGGCAAAAGGTGAAAACTGGGACAGTGAAGTAGATCCAAGATTCGGCAGAGCGGAAATGTTTGTTTTGTATGATGAAGATAGCAATACTTTAAAAGTCATATCAAATGACGAGGCAAAGGAGAAAGCCCACGGCGTTGGTCTTCAAAGCGCCAAAATGGTACTTGAAACAGGAGCCGATGTAGTTATCACGGGAAACGGAGCAGGCGAAAAAGCGGCTCAAATCCTTCAAAACTCAAATGTCGAAATTTTTGTCGGAGCCGGAGGAATGAGTCTAAAAGAAGCTTATGAAGCATACAAAAACTCTAAATTAAAAAAACAGTTTTAAATACGCCGATTTAATTTATCGGCGTATTCCTTAGATTTTCGATAAAGGATTTTATCTCCCTTACAGTTTGCTCTTTTGATTTGTAATGAATAACAATAGCATAGTTGCCTCTATGTCTATACACTTTATCATAATATTTGCTTAGCAAGATTTCTGCGCATTTACGGTAGTCTTTGGCATAAAACGCATCTTTTGCGTCTTTGAGATATGAACTTTTGATATACGGCTTTATCCTTTTAATGGCCTTTTCAAAAAAAACCTCATCGATATTTTGATAATCTTTTACGATTCTTTCGACTCTATCTTGCAACGGAGACTCTATCCAAATCCGAGGAGATTTTAAAATCTTTTTATAAAAATAGCTAGGCACATGGAGTTTGCCTATCTTTTTGCTCTCGCCCTCTATGAGCGTAGAACTATACTTTTCAACCCTTTTTAATTCATGATATATAGAGTTTTGAAACTGTTTTTGACTTGGTTGCACCCCGTTTATATCTCCAAAACTAGAGCCGTAGTGATTTGCCAACCCTTCAAGATCAATACTATTTTCAAACTCTCTTATTAGCTCGCTTTTTCCGCTACCGGTCAATCCGTCAAGCACGACAAAGCCGTCATAAAAAAAGCTATCAAGATAATCCAAGATATAATTTCTATAAGCCTTATATCCACCCTCAAGCTTATATACTCTAAATCCTATATTGCTTAAAACCGTACCGAGCGAACCGCTTCTTTGCCCTCCTCTTGAACAATATATAAATATTTTAGTCTTAGGAGTGTAGCGTTTTAATTCGTTTTGCAGATACAAAGAGATATTTTTGCTTATCAAGCTAGCGCCCAACATCTTGGCGTCAAAGGGAGATTTTTTATATAAAGTTCCCACCTCTTTTCGCTCCTTATCATCAAGCACAAAAAGGTTTACGGCATCTTTTATATGCGATTCTTTATATTCGGCTGGGCTTCTTGCGTCTATAAGCAAAAAATCCCCCTTTAAATCCGTTAAAAAATCCCCTATCTTTATAGTTTTCATCATAAAACGTATTATAGTGAAATATTTCATATCTTGGTATAAAAAAATCACTCGATTTGTCGATTTTTGAAAAGTATGGTTAAATATCAACAACTATTAAGAAAGAAAGATTTGCGATGACGAAAAAAGAGTCGACATTTTTAAGATATATTATACTTATTCCTTTTATATCGACACTATTTTTTTTACTATTGACTGTTTGGATAAACACTTATCTAAATATCAAAGACGGCGAATCTATAGTAAAAGAGATAGAAGCCAACATGATATCCGACAAAAAAAGCGTTATAAAAGATAGGGTCAATTTTGTTTTGGAGTGTATAAAAAACAAACAAAAAAGACTTAAAAAAAAGATACAAAAAGGCTCATATGATAAAAAAGCTGTACAAAAACTAACAAACGAGACTAAAAACGATATCATAAAGACCATAAATAACTTTATGTTCGACAACCATGGTTACGTATTTATATATAAAATTTTAAATATGCAAGGCGGCAAAAGATTTGCCGTTATGATAGCAAATCCCAATACCCCTCATCTTATAGGTAAATACCTCGACTCCGGTTTTAAAGATGCTAAAGGTTTTAAATTTAGAGAAGAATTTTTAAGAAAAATCAATAAATATGGCGAAGCTTTCGTAAAATATTACTACAAAAAACCTGACGGCAACAAAATAAGTCTCAAGATATCATACTTTAAATT
>JAADDL010000073.1 GCA_013153915.1 Campylobacterota bacterium | reverse complement strand
GCGGATAGTGTTTTTTAAATATAACAAGACTATTTAATGTTTTACACTATCTATAACACGGCATACATTGGGGATATTATACTTTTCGGTGACAAAAAGTATCTATACGGTCTTGAATTTTACAAAAACAGCATCATAAAAAAAGATTGGATTGAAAATAGACAAATTTTTGATAAAGCCTTAAAAGAATTGGCACTGTATTTTAACGGAAAATTAAAAAATTTCTCTATAGATATAAAACTTACGGGAACTCCTTTTCAAAAAAAGGTATATCAAGAACTACTAAACATCCCTTACGGCAAAACGGTATCGTATCAAGAGATAGCAAAAAAGATAGGCAACCCCAAAGCCTCAAGAGCCGTCGGCAACGCAAACGGAAAAAACCCTATAGCCGTCATCGTGCCTTGCCATAGAGTTATATCTAAAAACGGCACTATCGGAGGTTTTAGCGCAGAAGTAGAAATAAAAAGAAAATTATTAAAATTAGAAGGCGTAACGGATGTATAAAATATTCTTTATGCTTGGGGGCATTTTTATCCTGCTTGGAATAATCACCTATATATTTCAAGGAAATTTATTTAGATTGCCTGGAGATATAGTCATAGAAAAAGAGAATTTCACTCTATATTTTCCCGTAACGAGTATGATAATATTAAGCATCATAGCAAGTCTAATCTTCTCATTTTTCAACAGATAGATAAATATTATGCTACTTTTTTAAACATTTTTAGCAAAAAAAGTCAAAAATTTTATAAAATTAAGAAAATAGCTTCTCTTTTTTTTCAAATTTTTATACACTAAGAAAAAGAAGCAGGAGTTTGACATGTATTTTGAGCCTTGGGAAAACGCAAAAGCGTATAGTATCGGTGCCGAATTGGAAGCTAGATTTCAAGACAAAGATAGCTTTGAGTTAAAAGACTACTCAACGAAAATTTTATCCAAAATTGATGAAAAATACAAAAAAAGGATACATCAAGAGTTTTTAGAGTGCATGGTGGAGTTCGTCACGCCTGTTTGCGAAACTCCCAAGGAGGCTATAAAAGAGTTGAAAAACGATATATCTTATCTTTTAAGTTTAAGTGACGATTTCGTACTTACCACCTCTGGCTCATATTCGCTTAAAGTCGATCCTCTAAAGCATATAGACGACCCGAGATACGATGCTTTTGCGAAAGAGTACGGTATATTGTTATCGAGGTTTCATATATGCGGTTTTCATATACATATAGGTATGCCCTCTAGTGATGAAGCTTTGCAGGCATACAATACCACTCTTGAGTATCTACCGATATTTTTGGCTCTTAGCGCAAATTCCCCATTTTTCAACGGCGAATTTACGGGACTTCTATCGTACAGAGCAAAACTTTTCGAACAACTCCCAAGGGCAGGACTATCTTCATACTTCGATAGTTATGAAGATATGCGAAATCTCTATCTTACCATGCACAAAGCTGGGACATTGCAAAGCCATAAAGATATATGGTGGGACGTTAGAATAAGCCCCGTATTTAAAACTCTCGAGATTAGGATATGCGACGCTAGCAATGACTTTGAGAGGCTTGAACTTTTGATATATCTTTTTCAAGCTTTAAGTCTTTACGCACAAAAAAAACCTCTTGAAAAAATACCTCATCAAATACTTTTACAAAATAGATGGAATGCCGCAAAACATGGGCTTGACGGACTTTTTCAAACTAACAATAAGATTTGTACCGTAAGAGAGCATTTTTTAGATTTATTAGAAACTATGGAAAATGAGGGTATATTTTCACAATTAAACACAACCGATAGCATACCAAGACTTAAAGAGCTGGCTTCCAAAGACGAACTTGCTCGAAAAGAGATTAAAGAGTATCAAAAAAATAGTGACCTTTTAAAGGTTGAAAAGATGGGAGAGGTAAAAATTTGAAAAGAGGAGTCATAAGCGCAGGGGACAAACTGACTGCAAAAGCCGGAGAATGGGTACTTAACCAAGGAGGAAATGCGTATGACGCTATGATAGCCTGCTTGCTTGCCGCTCCGCTTTGCGAACCCATACTGACAAGTCTCGCCGGCGGTGGCTTTATGCTTGCCGTAACGCCTCAAAAAGAGCCGATTATATATGATTTTTTTGTAGACGTTCCTTTTTATGATAACAAAAAAGAACCCGAATTTTATCCTATAGAAGTTGATTTTGGCACGACAGTACAAGAGTTTCACATAGGTTGCGGCTCGATTGCCGTACCGGGAGTCGTCAAAGGTATATGGAAGATTTATGAAGATTTGGCTAGTTTACCGTTTGAAACACTGATACAACCGGCTTTAAACTATGCGACAAAAGGGATATATCTCTCAAAAACTCAATCGGACTTCTTAAAACTTCTTGAGCCTATATTTCTTTCAACTCCCGATAGCAAAAAACTCTACACTTACGACGACAAACTAATAGACTCTTCTCATCTGTTTACCAACTACGAATATGCCGACTTTCTAAAGGAGTTTGCAAAACAAGGTGAACGATTGTTTTATGAAGGAGAGATAGCGTCTAAGATAGAGAGTTTATGCCAAAAACATCATGGCTTTATCAACAAAAAAGAGTTATCCGACTATCAAGTAAAACTTAGAAAACCGATAAAGATAGATTATAAAAATCACACCGTTTTTACAAATCCTCCGCCTTCAAGCGGGGGAATTTTGATAGCTTTTAGTCTTCTTCTTTTGAAAAATGAAAAATTAAACGAACTTTATCTGCCAAAGCTTATTGAGTCTCAGGAGATAACGGGATTGTTTAGACACCGATATGTAAATGAATTTTTGCACTCAAACGATTTGGAAAAGATACTGCTTGATAAAAAATTGATAAGTAATTTTATCGACAAATTTCACAAAAAAGTAAATCTTTGGGGTAACACCACTCATATCAGTATCATCGATAAAGACGGAAACGCCGCAAGCACCACCACCACAAACGGAGAAGGAAGCGGATATATAGTACCCGAGTGCGGCATCATGCTAAACAATATGCTTGGAGAAGAGGACCTTAACCCTCATGGATTTTTTAAGTGGGAAAGCGGTATCAGACTTCCCTCTATGATGTCTCCTACCGCCGTGTTTAAAGACAAAAAGCTATCGCTTTTGCTCGGAAGTGCGGGTAGCAACCGCATAAGAAGCGCTATCTTGCAAGTTATACTAAATTATATCGAGTTTAATATGCCCATTCAAGAAGCCATATCTTCTCCAAGGGTACATTTTGAAAGAAATACTATTTTTTGCGAACCGGGTATCAACTTGGAATTAAACGAAAATATAAAACGCATATATGATTTAAAAAAGTTTGACGAGCTAAATCTATTTTTCGGGGGCGTTCAAGCCGTTACGGGCGATTTTGAAGGGGGAGCAGACCCAAGAAGAGGAGCGTCAGTCATCTATCAGTCGTGATTTGATGCCACCCATCGTTGCAATATCACACTAGCCGCCACCGAATCTATCTTGCCGTCTCTTTTGTGTTTGATGACTCCTTTTGTCAAATCTTCCGCCTCCTTTGACGAACCGTATTCGTCTTGATAAAATATATCTCCTTCAAAATCCAATAACGAAACAAAATGTTTTACCCGTCTTTGCATCTCTTTTTCGCTACTGCCGCCTTTTGGCAATCCGACTACCAGCGTATCCACCCTATTGTCTCTTAAAAAGTCCGACACCTCTTTTGCGGCTTGGTTTCTGTTTTTTCTAATGATAGGAGATGACGGCAATACGACCTTTCCGTCAAGAGACAAGGCTATACCTATCCTTTTAAGTCCGATATCTAAAGACGCTAACATAGATATACAACTCCGTTTTTTACCTCTATCTTTCCTTCCAATTCGGCTTCAAACACCTTTTGTTTATACAGTTTTACGGCATCTTCGTATTTGGGAAAATTGGAGCAAAATTGCCAAAATTCATCCTTTATCACCTCTTGAGATTCGCCCTCTTTAAACTTCGAAACAAAATCATCAATATCATAAATCGCCTTAGCATTACCGTTTAGGAGCAATGAATTCGTACCCAAACTCTCTTTTAATCTATGAGGCAAAACATATATCTCTTTGCCCTGTTTCAAAGCAAACTCCGCACTTCTCATAGAGCCGCTATCCAAATCGGCTTGGGCTACTATCAAAACTTCACCAAGTGCGGTAACAACCTCGTTTCTTAAAACAAAACTCCAAGGAGTAGCTTTAAAATCAGGCTCAAACTGACTCAAAACCAATCC
>JAADDL010000167.1 GCA_013153915.1 Campylobacterota bacterium | reverse complement strand
ATAGCTTTACCTTTTAGGATGCCTCCTATAAGTAAACCGATGATGATAAGAACTATCGAGAGTTCAACAAGTGTAAAACCTTTTCTTTTCACTTTATCTCCTTTGTTTTGTTTGTATGCTATTATATCGGATTATTTTTTAAAACATTAACAGTTTATAATATTTTATTGGACGTTTGATATTAGATCATACATCGGACCCATTAGTGCTACTATGATCAGCGCCATAAAGCCTCCCACTAGTATCAATACTACCGGTTCGATGATTTTTCCTATATTTTGAGCAAAATAGTCCACTTTTTCATAATAGTGATTTGATATATAGTCGAATTGCTCTTCTAGGTTTCCTGAACTTTCTCCCGATCTTAACATTCTTATTATAAAAGGTGTAAAAATTTTTGTATTATCAAATGCTTCGGAGAGTTGCAAACCTGATGAAATATCATCATACACTTTATCTAAGGCTCTTTTATAGATTTCGTTAGTTAAATTTTTTTTGATTGTTTCTATGGAATCTAAAAGAGGAATTCCCGAACTAAGAGATAATTTTAAATATTCGGATATAAAAGCCATATTAAAATTGGATATAACGGATTTTATAACGGGTATTTTTAATAATGCATCGTCTACAAAAAGTTTTATTTTATTATATTTTTTGTATAAAAATCTTCCATAAGCAATAAGAAGAATAAAGGCTAAAATAATATAAATTATATATTGAGATAAAAAATCTGACATATTCATAACAGCTATAGTAATAGGCGGAAGTTTAATATTCATATCTTTAAAAAGACCGACCATTTGCGGGAGTACATATATCATCCATACAAGCATAGCTCCCAAAACGGCAAAAAATGCAAAAGAGGGATATATAAGAGCCGATTTCATCTTTTTCTTTAATGAGTGTATTTTTTGTAAAAAATCGGATCCTCTTTGAAGAGTTATTTCAAGTTGTCCTGTTTCTTCTCCAATTCTAATAAGGTTTAAAACCATAGGAGTAATAATCGATTTATACGGTTCGAAAGCCGAGGATAGAGATTTTCCCTCATAGATGTCGTAAGCTATTTTTTCTATCATATTTTTATATCTTTGATTGTTGCTTTCTTTGGCAATATCTAGCAATCCATGATATAGAGGCAACCCTGACTTTATAACCAGATATAGATTGTTTAAAAGTTCTATAATATTTTCGGTATTTATCTTTTTGCCACTTTTTGGTATAAATGGGGCTAAAAATGTTGGAATTTTAATTATCTTTGAAACTATAAGGTCTTTTTTTTCTAAATTTTGCAAAAGAGATATTTCGTCGCTATACTCAATTATAGATGAATTTTCTTTTCCATTTTGCATATTTATTGTTTTTATATAAAACAACATTAGTTAACGACCCTTTTTATCTCATCAAGTGTAGTTATGCCGGTTAAAACCTTTTCGTATCCGTCTTCTTTAATACTTCTCATACCGTTTTTTCTAGCCTGGGTTATTATTTGCAATACTGATGCGTTAGAGGCTATTAAAGATTCTATCGTCTTATCGATTTCTAAAATTTCCACTATAGCAACCCTTCCGCTGTAGCCTATATTTCTACAGTTTGGACATCCTACCGGCTTATAAATGTTATTTATCCCAAATTCTTGTATCATCTCTTCGCTTATTCCCTCTTTTATCAACTCCTCTTTATCGATTTGCACTTTTTCTTTACAGTGTTCGCACAATTTTCTAACGAGTCTTTGGGCTATAACAGCCAGCAGACCGGAACCTATAAGATACGGGGGAATATTTAAATCGATTAGTCTTGGTATAGTTCCGACCGCATCGTTTGTATGCAGAGTGGACAACACAAGATGTCCGGTTATCGAAGCTCTGACAGCTAATTCGGCAGTTTTTTCGTCTCTAATCTCGCCTATGAGCATGACATCCGGATCTTGTCTCATAAAAGCTTTTATAGCCGCGTCAAACGTATAGCCGGCTTTTACATTTAACTGGGTTTGTCTAACAAAAGAGAATTTATACTCTATCGGGTCTTCGATGGTCATTATATTTTTTTTAATAGGATTTATCTTTCTAAGGGCGGAGTATAGGGTGGTGGTTTTTCCGCTACCGGTTGGTCCAACGACTAGTATGATGCCGTAAGGTTTTGAAAAATATTCTCCGATTTTTTTTGAATTTTTCTTATTTAGTCCTAAGTTAGCAAGACTAAATAGTGAAGTATTTTTACTTAAAAGCCTAATGACTATATTTTCTCCATGATTGGTAGGCAAGGTTGAAATTCTTAGATCAAATTCTTCATTTAAAAAAGTATATGTAAAAGCTCCGTCTTGAGGTTTTCTCTGTTCGGAAATATCTAAATCCCCGACTATTTTGATTCTTGCTACGATTTGATTATGTAATTTTTTTGGAAGAGAATAGTAGTGTTCTAAGACTCCGTCAATTCTGTAAAATATATTAATTGTCGTTGATTCCGGAACGATATGTATATCTGTTACTCTATCCTTTATAGCGTTATTTAAGATAAGGTCTACAAGGTATGGTACGTTTATATCTTTGTTTTCAAGGCTATCTTTTACGATTTTCGCTATCTCATGTTCTATAGGATTTTCCAGTTGGTAGTAAAAAATTTCGGCAAATCTTACTATGGCTTTTTTGTCTCCAACAACAAATTTTACCTGTTTGTGTGATACTTTTCTAAGATAATCCAAAGTTATAATATCGTTGACTTCTTGCGTGGCGACGATAAAGACGTCATTGTCTATTTTTATAGGTAGAATATTTTTGGATATGGCTATTTGTTTCGGAACGAGTCTTAAAGCTTCTTCGGAAGGTACTATTTCTTCAAGATTGATATATTCCAGATTATGCTGTAACGCTATAGCTTGAGCTATTTCGCTTGAAGTAACGAAATCCAAATCCTCAAGTATTTCACCTAAAAATTTAGGATTTGCTTTTTGGATTTTAAGAGCGACTTTTATCTGCTCGTCAGTTACAAATCCAAGCTCTTTTAAGAGCTGTCCTATCGGTTTATTATCTGCCATTCAAATCTCCGTCTATTTCGCGTCTATTACGATATTTAATGTTTTATTTTTTGTGCTTATTTTATCTTTTACAAAAACTTTAAAAGTATAGCTGCCCGGATTTAGTATACCGCCTTTTTTGCTATCCAATATAGGACGGCTACATTGATGATAGTGAGTCGAATCGTTGCAATAGTCGGTTATAGAGCTTGCTATATTATTGCTACTTCCGCAGCTAACCGAAAAATTTTGGATAAATGAGCTATCAGCCTCAATACACCAAAGATAATCTTTATCGCTATCGCTATCGCTATCTCCGTATCCGTTTTGGTCGCTATCGTCATCATACGGAAAGCCTTTATCGGCTACAAGTTCTACGTTATCGTCCGAACCGGTTCCAAGATAACACTGTTGATTTGGTTGGCTTGTGCAGTTGCCGTCTCTCGGTAAAGAGTAGTTATTGACGATTATAGGTTTATTGTTTTGGCAATTTATTGACTTTTGCAACTGAGAAAGGGTTACCCACTCTATAGTGTCATCATACTGCTCATTTCTTGTAAAATCACTTGGATTGTCGTCTACTTTTGATGAGTAGTCATATGTTTTTACCGTATATTGACCAGAGTTATTGCTATAATATGTTTGTATATTGTGATTTGCGCTTCTTGCGGCTATCACGAAAGCTACGTTTGATATAGTATGATCCAAAGAACCGTTTTTATATACGTCTACTTGAAGTTTCGTTGTATTAAAAGTGCAAATATCTTGGTCGTTTTGTAAATCCGGATCAGCAAAATAAAAAAGTGTTTTATTTAGATCTGAAATTGTGCCTTTTACAGGAGATAGATTTTGTGCAAATTCACTCCAAGTAGGTAAATCGATATAATCTAAAGAATATCCGATAATAGCATCTTTTGAGGCTTGAGTATATTCTTTGGCTTCTTTTACGTAAGCTTTTTCTCTTTGCATTTTATATATTTTAAATCCACCTCCGATTAAGATGCCCAAGATGGATAATACTATAGCCAATTCTATTAGTGTAAAAGCTTTTTTCATCGGTATATTCTCCTTAGTTGTTCGATTCTATTTTTTATAGTTTGACAGCTATCTTTTTTTGAGATTTTTATAGCTTTTTGATACATATGAATAGCCGTTTTATAATCTTTCATAAGGTCAAGTGCTCTAGCGTACGCAAAGATCTTATAAAAATCAAAAGGATTTTTAAT
>JAADDL010000042.1 GCA_013153915.1 Campylobacterota bacterium | reverse complement strand
TCAAAGAGTGCGGCGGAAGCATAGTAGGAGGACACACCATAGAGACTCCGGAGATGCTTTACGGACTTAGCGTCACCGGATTTGTGAATCCTAAAAAGATCTACTACAACAATACCCCAAGAGAAGGGGATGTGGTGATACTCACCAAGCCTCTTGGTATGGGGATACTAACAACAGCTTTAAAAGCCGATATGTTAGATGATGAAGTTGTAAAAAAGATAGTTTTGATACTTTCCACTCTCAACCATAAAGCTTCGGTTGTTATGAAAAAGTATGATGTTTCGGCTTGTACGGATGTGACGGGTTTTGGACTTTTGGGACATTCGCTTGAGATGGTAAGCGAGAAGTTTAGCATAGAGTTTTTCTCCAAAGAGATACCTGTACTTGAAGAGTCTTACGAGATGGCGGATATGGGCATCATTCCCGCAGGCACTTACAACAACAAAAGCTATCTTGACGATAAGGTGGAGTTTAAAGCCCATTTGAGGGATGATATACTTCTTTTTGACGCACAAACTTCAGGCGGACTTTTGATGGCGGTTAGTGAAAAAGATAGCTTAAAGCTTTTAGACGAATTAAAAAACGAAGGATATGAGTATAGTGCTGCAATAGCTCAAATAACAAAAAAAAGAGATAAATCGTTGGTGGTGATATGAAGATAGAAATACCCGGATACAAGAGTGTGGTTTTGAAGCATATAGTTTTTGACTATAACGGTACTTTGGCAAAAGACGGAAAGATAAAAAAGAGGATAAAAGATACGCTAAAGAAGCTTTCAAAAAAATATAAGCTTTATGTTATAACAGCCGATACATTCGGTACTGTCGAGGACGAACTAAAAGGTAGCGGTATTAGTGTAGTGGTACTAAAGAGTAAAAATCACACAAAAGAGAAGAGAAAATTTATAAAAAGCTTAAAGGCAAAAAAGTGCGCCGCGGTAGGAAACGGAAATAACGATAAAGAGATGCTAAAAAAGGCAAATATCTCCATAGCGGTCATCAATGAAGAGGGTTGTTCCAAAGAGGCGCTTTTGGCAAGCGATATTGTTTGCAAAGATATAAAAGACGCCTTGGAGTTGTTTTTATATCCTAAAAGATTGGTAGCGACTTTGAGAAGATAAAGAGTCACTTTTCGTAAAATATCTCATAAAGCTCGGTTTCTTTCTCCTTTTCTAGCAAAAACTCATCATCTTCGGGGTAGTATTTTGCTATCTTTGGATTGTCTCCCGCAAATTTTTTGACCGACTCCATAGAGTCCCATATCGTAACAAGCAAAAAGTGGCTTATCTCTTTTTCGTCTTTTCTTTGAAAGTAGAGTTTTAAAAGCCCCTCTACCGAGCCGTAATCGGGTGCGGCTTTTTCTATCATAAATCTCTCGTACTCATCCGCTCTATCTCTTTTAACTCTACCGTGCCATAGTCTCATGATAGACATAGTCCCTCCTTGCTATCTTGTAAACTTCTCTTTTTCCTCTATTTTTTACGGTTATATTATCCGTATGCTTCATACCAAGTTTTGCCACAACTCTTTTTGAAGCTTTATTTTTAGGGTTGATTAAAGCATATATCCGTTTTAATCCCATATCTTTAAAAGCAAAATCTATCTGTGCTTTTCCTATCTTGGTAGCATATCCTTTGCCCCAAAATTCACACCCAAGAACAAATCCTAACTCATACTCTTTGGCATTTTTGTACTCAAATTCCAAAATGCCCGCAAATCCGATAAGTGTACCGCTATCGTTTAAATATACTCCGACAAGTCCAAGAGGATTATCGTGGTCTTTTGAAAAATAAGCCTTTATAAACTCCATTGTTTCATCAAGAGAGAAGATTTTTTCAAAAAAAGTATATCTCATTACATCTTTATCGGAAAAGATTTTTTGGTGTAAAACTTTTATATCTTTTTCTAAAATCGGTCGAAAAGAAAAAATATCGTTTTTTAGTGTCATGCAACCTCTTTTTAGAGTTTTATATGATAAGTATATCCAAAATGGATTAAACTTTTATATTGATATGATTAAAATATATAGTTGCCAAATGAGTATCATTTGTTTTTTAATATCTTACCCTTATACCCAACCTTTTCGATAGCTTTTAAGAGTTTTGTTTTGTTTGTTAGTTTGTTATCGTATGTTACGGTAGCTTTTTTGGTGCTTAGTTTTACTTTGGCTTTGATGACTCCTTTTGTTTTTTTGAGGGATTTTTTTATAGCAGTGGTACAAAGCGGACATGTCATCCCCTCTACCTCTATGACTACGGTTTTTACCTCCGCATAAAGAGACGCTATCATCACGGTTAAAAAGATAAGTTTTTTCATAATCACTCCAATATTTTATCTATCCAGTACGGATATGTGGTAAACAAAAGGACAAATATGCTTCCTCCTATCAGTAAAGATAGGTAGTTTTTTGATAGCCAAGTTTCACACAAAAGCTTTGTCTTTCTATTTTTGAGATAATCATACCAAAGATAACCCAAAACCAAAATGGAGATGATAGAAAAGTAGTTGTGATACGGGGCGAAAATTTGCAAAAATGTTAGCGAACTCATACTAACGCCAAATAACAAAAAAAGTAACGGAGCCAAACAGCAACTACTTGCCAATATAGCTGAAACTATCGAGCCTATGATGAGTGCTACAAGTTTTTTATCACTCTTTTTTGTTGCTAACTCACACTCATAACCTTTTACTAACGAAATCGTTGTTATGTTGTTTGTTTTTTTATTTATAGTATGATATATCCCCTCTTTTTTGCAAAAACGCTTGACATTTTCTATACTTGATATAGAGTTTAACTCAACATCGAGTATGCTATCATCATCAAGACTCTCCCATGCCTCTTTGGTCTTTATGACCGGCATAGGACAGTCAAGGTCTTTGCAGTCAATCTTCTTTATCATAACTCTTGAGAAGTTATCTTGTATGCGAACTGTTTTGGCATATAGTAGTTTAGCACTTCATCTTCAACTTCGCCGTACGGGTAGCCCAACATATTTATAGGGTACTGTTCGGGTTTTGGATATAGCACGAAGTCTCTAGCGTGGTTAAATCCCACCCAATTCATCTCCCAAGAGTGGAGGTATCTTTGCTTGAGCTCTTGAACTCTTTTATCCTCAAACTTCAAATCCTCTACGAGTTCGAGCTTTGTTATGTCGGCCGGATCGGCAGGTATCCATCCAGCACCGGGTATATAGTACTCCACTCGGCAGTGTTGCCAAGTCGATATATCGGCAAAGCCGTTTTTGTCGGACTTTCCAAGAGCTTTTGAGAAGTTTGACTTTCCAAGTCTTATGCCAAAAACCTCGCGCGCGGGTATGCCGCTAGCTCTTAAAAGAGCGGTAAAAAGCGAGCTTATGTCGGTGCATTTTCCGCCGAAGTATCCGCTATCCATCATCTTGCCGGCATTTCCCGTGCCGCATCCTATCACTTTCGGGTCTCTAAAAGTGGTTTTACAAACCCACTCATATATAGCTTCAACCTTTTGAAATCTATCTTTTAGACTCTTTGTCAATTCATTTGCTTTTTGCGCTATCTTTCCGTCCGTGGGGATGTGAAATGTCGGTTTTAGGTAGAGTTCAACACTTTTTGGGATAGGTAAATTTTCTTTACTAGCCTCTTTTATAAGGTTTAGACTAACGCTTCTTGGAGAAGTCTCTATCTCCATCTCCATATGGAGTAGCTTTTTCCTATCGCTCTTTTTCCATTCGGCAAAAAATACTTTAGCGTCGTACGGATTTTTACTATTTATGTCAAAGTTGTCGTAATTGCCCTTAAATGTCAAAAACTTTACCTTTTGGTACGGTGCGTTATAGGGCAAAGGATTCCAAAGTTTGGCGGGATAACTCTTTTCGTCGTATTTGATGTCAAAATCATACACTACTTTGAACTTTCTAGTCTGCCCGTCGCTACCCATAACAACGCTTGGAGTAAGCGAGAGAGCGCCTAAGCATATCGAACTATTTTTGATAAAATCTCTTCTATTCATCATCTATCCTTTTTGTTTTTGTAGCATAAAAACAAAAGACGATAAATCTTGCATAGGGGTTATGAAGTTGCAATATTTATGTCGGCTCAAACCTTGAGCTTTATGCAATTTGGTAAAGAAAATTTTACCAAATGATACTTAAAACTACCTTTTTGATTTGCAGTTTGTGAAATATCGGAAGATTTAATTGTTCTTAATCAAATATATCATATAATTGCATCTCGATTTTGGGCAGATGGGAGAGCTGGTTTAATCCAGTCGCCTGGAACGCGGCCGTAGGGAAACCTACCGAGGGTTCGAATCCCTCTCTGCCCGCCA
>JAADDL010000070.1 GCA_013153915.1 Campylobacterota bacterium | reverse complement strand
GGTTAAGATAGATAAAAATTTAAATTACTATGTGTATGATAAAAATTTTGGCGAATTGATAAAAAATAATATTAAAAATAATATTGAAAAAATCAAGATCTTAAAAAATAGTCTGAAAAACAATTTGGTATTGATATATTTACAGCCAATTATTGACCTTAAAAGTGGTAAGATTGTAAAATACGAGGCACTTTCAAGGATACAAAATAAAGATAAGATAGATAGTATATTCTCTTATCTTGATGTTGCCAAAACTTCTAAGATTTATATTGACATTTCAGCTCAAATCATATCTAATTGTTTTGATATTTTGCAAAAACATGATGATGTCAATATTTCAATCAACTTATCTATCCAAGATATACTTTCCGAAGATATAAATAATTTAATAATAGATTTCTTAGATAACAATACAAGAGAGATGAACGAGAGAATTACATTTGAGCTTTTAGAATCCGAAATGATTGAGGATTTTAACTCTATTGAGGATTTTATCATCAAAGTAAAATCTCACGGAGTACATATAGCTATCGATGATTTTGGAAGTGGATATAGCAACTTTGAGTATCTTGTAAAACTACATACTGACATATTGAAAATCGACGGTAGTTTGATAAAAGATATCCATGTAAACAAGAACAACTACCATATTGTTAAACATATAGCAAAGTTGGCTAAAGAGTTAGGTATAGAAACTGTGGCGGAATTTGTCTCAAGTGAAAAAGTCAATCAAGTGGTAAAAGAGTTGGATATAGATATGGCGCAAGGTTATTTGTACGGCAAACCTTTTGATCCCAACAAAAAAGATGACAAAACCGTTTGATGTAAAACAAAATATTATTTTATAGTTTTTAAGGGAATGATTTTATTTTTCGTATTATAGCTGTTTTGAGATATGTACTTTTTTATCTCCTTGACTCTTTGACTGAAGTTTGGATGATTGGAAAGCAGATATCCCCAACTATCTTTATCCTTTAAATTTTCAAAAAATTTATCTGCTTCATTTACCCCGCCGTAGGCACATTCAACAACATCAACTCCAAAAATATCGGCTTTTAACTCTTGGGTGCGAGAATATTTCAATCTTGTTATGCTTAAAGCGGATAGAAATATTTTTCTATACTCCTCTCCCATAAGGCTTGAGATTAAGGAAAACAAAAGAGATTGGGCCATATTTTTAAGGTTATCTCTATGTTTTAAGTGTCCGAGTTCATGTCCGATGACAAAAGCCAATTCGTTTTCGCTATCCATTTTTTTAAGTAGTCCTGTTGTGACGACGATTTTGCCGGAAGGTAGAGCGTAAGCGTTGATTTTTTTGCTTTCGGATGTGTATATTTTTACATGGTAAGGGATATCGGTACATTTTTGCATTTTATCGGCTATACTTTGTAGATACTTGTTTTGCTTATATTTAACTCTGTTATGTTTAGCTATAAAGTTGACGATTTTCGCTTCATACCTATCCGGTAGATATTTGACTGATAGATTGATGAAAAAAATCGTTATAATATAAAATACCACAATAAACAGTACAAATGAAAAAGATAGTTTCAAAAAGGTAAAAAGGGGATTCTCTTTTGGGGTATTGATGCCCTCTTTGGGGAGTTTAGGGGTATATTTCATCTTCTGTATATTGCAGTTGCGTACGCTATAATCTCTACCGAACCCACGCTTTTGGCGGAGTTTTTAGATATGGAGCTTGTCTCTATCCTTAGATTTATGATTTCGCTAGCCCCTTTTGCGTCCTCTTTCATCCTAAGTATTGCCTCTCTTCTTGCCCTATCTAAAAGAGTTTCATAAACACCGATACTTCCGCCGAAGATATTTATCAAATAAGCGATAAATTTTTTAAAGTAGTCTATGGATATCACAACGGAACCGCTTACAAGTTTACATTCGTATATTCCGTCGTCGTTTAGCGGTTTTTTTAGCATTATTAGAGGCAAATCAAGAGTCTCTTCTTCTCTTTTTCTTATACTTTTGTAGTGTCTTTTTTCAAGAAAATTTCCTACGATGTAGCCTATAAAAAGCAGGGTTAGAAAAATGATAATATCATACATGGCTATCGCACCCTAACCGCCGTACCGTAAACATACAGTTCCGCCGCTCCCGAGGCAACGGAAGAGGTGGAAAACCTTATGTTTACTATAGCGTTGGCGCCAAGCGATCTTGCTTGTTCTTTCATTCTGTTTATGGCTTCCTCTCTTGATTCGCTTAAAAGTTCCGTATAGCCTTTTAGTTCTCCTCCAAATATATTTTTTATACTTGCGGCTATATCTCTACCGACATTTTTAGCCCTTACGGTAGAGCCCGAAACCACTCCGAAGTGTTCTATTATAGTTTTTCCGGGTATCTGTTCTATATTGGTAAGTATCATAAGATTTCCTTAAATATTTTTTTAATTATTATAGCATAATCTCTAAAAGTATTATGATTTTACCGAGCGTTTTATACTTGTGTGATATAATTTGCTATGGATTTCAAAATGGATTAGGAAAAATAATGATATATGTTTTAAATGAAAGAGAGTTTAAAGACGCAAAAAATCTACCTGTTATAAAGATAAATTATTTTGATAAAAAGGTGGATATCAAACCTTATGACGCATTGATATTTACCTCTAAAAACGGGGTAGAGGCGATAGATAGAGTAAATAAAGAGTGGAAAGATAAAGATGTTTACTCCATAGGTAGTGCCACAACAAAATATATCAAATCCAAAGGAAAAGAGCCGGTATATACGGCAAAAAGTTCGTATGGAGACGATTTTGCTCATGAGATAAAAGATAAACTCCTAAACAAAAAGGTGCTCTTTTTAAGGGCAAAGACGGTAACTTCAGACTTAAACGGCATCCTAAAAAGAAACGGGATTGAGCTTGATGAGGTTATCGTTTATGAAACGATATGCAATCAAGAGTTGAAAATTCCTCCGAAAAAAGGTAGCGTTATCATATTTTCTTCCCCCTCTACGATAGAGTGTTTTTTTAAAAATTTCAAATGGGACGATAGTTATAAAGCCGTTGTTATAGGCAAAAAAACCGCTTCTTTTATGCCAAAAGGTATCTCATATACGATTTCGCAAAAGCAGACTATAGACTCCTGCATAGATAGCGCAAAGAGAATTATTGCCGATTAAGCCAATTTGAGATAAAATACCGATAAGTAATTAACCTGGATGATTCGATACCTGCTCGTAATGAGGGTCCAACAGATTTCATTGTTTGGAGGCTCGTATGCCGTCGGTGTGTCTGTGACTTCGTTTGAGCCTTTGAGAAAAGGCGAGAAGCTGCAGCCTAAAGACGACATCGTCTCCAAGTTCTTTTGGCTTTTTAGGGCCAACTTTGAGCAGAACGGTCATTCGGGTGGTTACTCTTCAATTTTTTTCAAGGGATTTTGATGGATATTCTCATTGTCGGTAGCGGAGGTAGAGAGTACTCGATAGGTTTGGCGCTTAGTAAAGATAAAAATGTGGATAAATTATACTTTTCTCCGGGAAACGGCAAAAGTGACGAGATAGGTGAGAATATCGACATCAAAGACCATAGCGAGCTTGCTAAATTTGCTAAAAATCACAATATAGATCTTACTATCGTAGGACCCGAAGCCCCTTTGACGGAAGGTATAGTTGATATATTTGAAAAAGAGGGCTTAAAGATATTCGGACCTTCAAAGGATGCCGCAAAACTTGAAGGCTCAAAAGTGTTTATGAAAAATTTTCTTTCAAGATTTGATATACCAACAGCAAGTTATATAGAGACTTCCGATATAGAAAAAGCAAAAAGTTTCATAGATACTTTAAGTGCGCCGATAGTCGTCAAGGCTGACGGACTTTGTGCGGGAAAAGGCGTCATCATAGCTCAAAGCAAAGATGAGGCAAAAGAGGCGGCTTTAGATATGCTTAGCGGAAAAAGTTTCGGAGAAGCCGGTAAAAAGATAATAGTAGAAGAGTTTTTAGACGGTTATGAACTCTCTTTGTTTGCTATATGTGACGGAGAGGATTTTAAGCTTTTACCTGCAGCTCAAGACCATAAAAGATTGCTTGACGGAGATAAAGGACCAAATACCGGCGGTATGGGGGCTTATGCTCCAACACCTTTGATAGATGAAGAGTTGTATAAAAAGATTGAAGATAGGATTGTAAAGCCTACTCTTGTAGGTATGAACGAGCTTGGAACTCCATATAAGGGCGTTTTATTTATAGGTATCATGGTGGTTAAAGGGGAGCCTATCGTGCTTGAGTACAATGTGAGATTTGGGGATCCTGAATGTGAAGTTTTGATGCCTCTACTAAAAACACCCGCTAG
>JAADDL010000175.1 GCA_013153915.1 Campylobacterota bacterium | reverse complement strand
TAGCTTGAGATATAAAAATTTGCTCGCTTTGGACTTTTGAATTTTCGGTGTGGAGTCTATGTGAAAATATAAACTCCGCACCGGCTTGTAGTGTCAAAGGAAAGAGTAGTATTAGTACGAAAAGATTCTTTTCCAAGTTTTACTATCTATCTTAAGTTCCATTTTTACTCTATAAAGACCATTCTTATACGAACTTTCAGTTATATAAGCATCCTTTATAAGTCCATTAACCTGGGTAATGATTTTAGAATCTTTCAAAGCCGCATCTTTTACGGTTTCGCGAGCGTTAACCCTAACTCCGTAAAGCTTTTCTCCAAGTTGTCTATATGCATCCGCTACCGCCGCTCTTTTTGCGAGTACTAAAGCTTGAGCGGGAGATATAGTATTTTTAGGAGCTATACCCTCGCCAACTACAGAAAATTCTTTTATCGGATTAGAATTTAAAAAAGATAACTCTTTTTTCTTCACAGATATTGCCCTGTCAACAGGATCAACTTTCTTTTGTACCTTGATCACAATAGGTTTTTGAGTAGATTTTACAGGCTTAGCTTTAGGCTTCTGTGGAAATACACAACCACTCACCAACAATCCAAACACTACTATCAAAGATAGCGATATGATCTTTACTCTCATATATGTCCCTTTTTTAAAAAATTTTAAGCTTAATTGCCGTCAATCCTCATTAAAGCAATATTTATTCCAAAAATTATCCCAAGATAGAATGTGTATCGTCTTCTAGCACTTCAACCTCGGTCTCTTTTTTAGGACACCTTGCTATACTGACCACAAAATCGTCTCCCTCGATATTTACCACTTTTACTCCGCTAGTGTTTCTTCCGGCTTTTCTGATGCTCTTCATATCGACTCTTATCATCTTTCCGGCACTCGTTAGAAGCATAAGGTCTTTATCCTCATCAACGATAACAACACCTACGAGATCTTTTGTCTTAGGAGTCAACTTCATCGCTATCACACCTTTTCCGCCTCTTTTTTGAAGTCTATACTCTGATGCCGTAGTTCTCTTTCCGATACCCTTTTGACTAACGCTCAAAAGCTCTTCTTCATCATCGTATATCACCGTCGCACCCGTTACAAAGTCACCCTCTTCCTTAAATCTTATACCGGTAACTCCTCTTGCGGTTCTTCCCATCTCTCTGACATCATCCACTACGAACTTGATACACATTCCCTTTCTTGTAATGATAAAGAGATACTTAGCTTCACTCATAACTATCTTGGCCGTCACCAACGCATCGTCATCATTTAGCGTGATAGCTCTTACGCCTACGCTTCTAATGTTGCTAAATTCGCTTAAGTTCGTTCTTTTTACAAGTCCGTTTCTCGTAAAGAAAGCCAAAGACTTGCTTTCGTCAAAGTCGGTAGTAGGTATAATCTCCATAATCTTTTCATCAGGTTGCAAGCTTAAAAGATTGACTACCGCTTTTCCTTTTGCCGTTCTGCTACCCTCTGGTATCCTATAGACTTTAAGCCAGTAAAGCTGACCTCTATCGGTGATAAACATAAGAGTATCGTGAGTATTTGAGACAAAGAAACTCTCTATAAAATCATCATCGTAAGTCGTCAAGGCGGTTTTACCTTTTCCGCCTCTATTTTGCTTTTCATACTGCTTTAGAGGAACTCTTTTTATATATCCTCTGTGGGTTATGGTGACAACCATAGGCTCGTTCGGTATCAAATCCTCTATATCTATATCACCGTAATCCTCTTCGATATCGGTCAATCTTTTTGTGCTAAATTTCTCTTTGACCTCGATAAGCTCCTCTTTTATAAGCTCGTTCAAAAGATCTTCGCTTTTTAGTATAGCGCTGAGTCTTTCTATCTCTTTTAGCAACTCTTTAAGTTCGTTTTCTATCTTTTCTCTCTCAAGCCCCGTAAGTCTTTGTAGTTTCATATCGAGTATGGCGCCGGCTTGTATCTCGCTTAGAGAAAAATTTTCTATCAAAGAGGCTTTGGCGCTTTTGGCGTCTTCGCTACCTTTGATGATCTTGATAATTTCGTCGATATTATCAAGCGCTATCTTTAAGCCCTCCAATATATGAGCTCTCGCTTTTGCTTTTTCAAGCTCAAAAATAGTTCTTCTAATAAGCACCGTTTTTCTGTGCTTTAAAAATAGATCCAAAAGCTCAAAAAGGTTAAATATCTTCGGCTCTTTATTTTCAATAGCAAGCAAAATAATACCGAAAGTTACCTCTAAAGAGGAGGATTTGTAAAGATTATTTAATATAATCTCGCTCATAGCGTCTTTTTTAAGCTCTATAACAACCCTTATACCGTCTCTGTCGCTTTCGTCTCTTATCTCGGAAATTCCGTCTATCTGCTTATCTTTAACAAGAGATACCACCTGCTCTATAAATCTGGACTTATTTACCTGATAAGGAAACTCGTCCACTACGATAACATCTTTGTGTCCCTTTTTCTCTATATGGGTTTTTGCCCTAATCTTTATCCTGCCTCTGCCGGTATTATAAGCGTCAACTATACCTCTTTTTCCGTATATTATACCGCCCGTAGGAAAATCCGGAGCTTTGATATACTCCATCAAATCGGACACTTCGCAGCTAGGGTTATCTATCAGATACAAAAGAGCGTCTATAACCTCTCCTAGATTATGCGGAGGAATATTTGTCGCCATACCTACGGCAATACCGCTTGAACCGTTTATAAGAAGATTTGGCACTCTGCTTGGTAAAACATCTGGTTCACTCATGCTATCGTCGTAGTTTGGCACAAAATCTACCGTATCTTTATCTATATCCCTCAACAACTCTTCACTAAGAGCGGTCATCCTAGCTTCGGTATATCTCATAGCCGCCGCATTGTCACCGTCTATGGAACCGAAGTTTCCTTGTCCGTCTATCAGCGGAACTCTCATCGAAAACGGCTGCGCCATCCTTACAAGTGCGTCATATACGGCATTGTCTCCGTGAGGATGATACTTACCTATAACATCACCGACGATACGAGCCGATTTCTTATATGCCGCTCTTGAGCTTAGATTTAGCTCGCTCATAGCATAAAGTATCCTTCTGTGAACGGGCTTCAAACCGTCTCTTGCGTCGGGCAACGCACGACCTATGATAACACTCATAGAGTAATCAAGGTAACTCGTTTTTATCGAATCCTCTATATTTATATCTTGAATATCTTGATTTTGTTCAAAAATATCACTCATCGCTAACCTTTTTTACATAAGTTGTATTTATTTTATCCAATTTTGCCTTAGGTATCTCTTGCATCCGCCAAAGTAAGGGCAAAAAGCACCCTAATACCCTCATTTTCAAGCACTTTTGAGGCTTCTTTCAAAGTTGTACCCGTAGTTATGATATCATCGACCAGTATCACCTCTATATCTCTTTTGAAATCGTATTTAAAATCTCTTGGATTATTCAATCTAAAATCCAAACTTTTACCCGAATAACTAACGCTATTTTGCGCCCTAAGTTTAGAAAAAACGGGTTTTATATATTTTGATTTTAAGTGCTTATTCAAAATAGCGGTGTGAGAATATCCGTCTTTAGGATTGTCGTCTATAGCGATAGAGTAAACCTTTTGTTTATAGCTGAAATTTTTAGCAAACTCTTTAAAAGTTCTTTTTGCCAAAATATTATAGACAAAATAACCTATATCTTTATGTTTAGTCAAAACAAGCTCTTTGATATGGCTATATTTGTAAAAACTATAAACTTCAAGAGAATCCGACAGCACTCTTTTAGTAACAC
The DNA here is from genome assembly GCA_013153915.1 of Campylobacterota bacterium. Lineage (GTDB taxonomy): Bacteria > Campylobacterota > Campylobacteria > Campylobacterales > JALSKU01 > JALSKU01. Next base: position 566 of record JAADDL010000175.1, on the reverse strand, counting down.
TGGGTTTTAAAAGGCTATCTTGACAATCTTTACAAATATGAGAATAGGAAAATCCACCGCAAAGCAGGCAATACATTATTTTTTAAATACAAACAAGTGCTCATGCATAATTTTATAAACTAAAGACTGATAAACCTTATAGTTCATTAACTTGCTCATCTATCTCAATCGATACATTTCCATTAAAGTCTGAATAATCCAAAATTATTTTTTCATCATTATACATTCTTTCTACAGCAATTATTGCCTCATTTTCATCTTTAGCTTCGACACTTACCACTTTTATTAATAACTCTGTAACTCTAACATTTACTTTCACGAATATCCTTAAATATCAAATTTTATAAATTATAGTCTTGTTTATGAATTAAATCAATAAATATTTCCCTCTACCTACAAATTTTAAATATTTCTTATCTCTCAAAATTTGCAATTGCTGTCTAATCTTTGCTTTTATATTTTTATTTTCCGGATGTTTAATTTGCAAATAATTTTCAAATTGATAAATATCTTTTAATGTAAAACTTTGCTTATCAAGTTTTTCTATACATTTTATAATATCAAGC
>JAADDL010000148.1 GCA_013153915.1 Campylobacterota bacterium | reverse complement strand
AGGTATAATCCTTTTAAAATTTATATACTACTGCCACTTAACCGGGGGTGCTGGAAACGGCTGAGAATATACCCTATGACCTGATCCGGATAATGCCGGCGTAGGAAGGAGACAAAATGAAATCACTTGTAATCGAAAATCTAAGAGAGGTGGACCCTGCCTTAACGCAAAATTTTCCTAGTTCAAAAAAGGTGTATGTTAAAGGCTCAAGAGAGGATATAAAAGTCCCCTTTAGAGAGATCACCTTAACCCCCACTCTAAAAAGCGACGGTACGGAAGAGGAAAATCCGCCTTTGTATGTTTATGATACTACGGGTGCATATACCGACCCTGAAGCTTGCATAGACTTGACTCAAGGCATCAAAAAAGTTAGAGAAGATTGGATAAACGAAAGAGACGATATAGAGGAGCTTAAAGAGTTCAGTTCCGAGTATTTTCACAAAAGATATGAAGATGACAACCTTGAGGGAGTTAGATTTCCAAATATCAAAAAACCAAAAAGAGCCAAAAAGGGCAAAAATATAACTCAAATGCACCTTGCAAGAAAAGGTATCATCACTCCCGAGATGGAGTTTGTAGCCATAAGAGAAAATCAAATGCTTGAGTATATGAAAGATAGCGGTCTTTTAAAGCAGCATAAGGGAGAGAGTTTCGGGGCAAATTTACCCGAAGTCTATACTCCCGAATTTGTAAGAGACGAGATAGCAGCAGGCAGGGCGGTGCTTCCGGCAAACATAAATCATCCCGAAATCGAGCCTATGATAATAGGTAGAAACTTTATGGTAAAGATAAACGCCAACATAGGAAACTCCGCTACAACTTCATCCATCGAAGAGGAAGTTGAGAAGATGATATGGTCTATCAGGTGGGGCGGAGATACCGTGATGGATCTCTCAACAGGAGCCAATATACACGAAACTAGAGAGTGGATAGTTAGAAACTCTCCTGTTCCCATAGGCACGGTTCCCATATATCAAGCCCTTGAAAAGGTAAACGGGGTTGCCGAGGATTTGACTTGGGAGATATTTAGAGATACTTTGATAGAGCAAGCCGAGCAGGGAGTGGACTACTTTACGATACACGCGGGAGTCAGACACAAGTATGTGCCGCTTACTGCCAATAGACTCACCGGTATAGTCTCAAGAGGAGGCTCCATCATGGCGAAGTGGTGCTTGTATCACCATAAAGAGAGCTTTTTGTATGAGCATTTTGAAGATATTTGCGAAATTATGAAAGCTTATGATGTGGCTTTTTCGTTGGGTGACGGTTTGAGACCGGGGTCTGTGTATGATGCAAACGATGAGGCACAATTTGCCGAGCTTGAGACTTTAGGAGAGCTTACGAAGATAGCTTGGGAGCATGATGTTCAAGTGATGATAGAGGGTCCGGGTCATGTGCCTATGCAAAAGATAAAAGAGAATATGACAAAAGAGTTAAAAGAGTGTTATGAGGCTCCTTTTTATACCTTGGGACCTTTGGTGACCGATGTGGCTCCGGGGTATGATCATATCACTTCAGCCATAGGTGCGGCTCAGATAGGCTGGTACGGAACGGCTATGCTTTGCTATGTGACTCCCAAAGAGCATCTCGGACTTCCAAATAAAGAAGATGTTAGAGAGGGTATAGTAACTTACAAGATAGCGGCTCACGCGGCAGACCTTGCAAAAGGATACAGAGGCGCTCAAGTCAGAGATAATGCTATGAGTAAAGCCAGATTTGAGTTTAGATGGTATGATCAGTTCAATATCGGTTTTGACCCCGATAAAGCTAGAAATTTCCATGACGATACGCTTCCGAGAGAGAGTGCCAAAGTGGCTCACTTTTGCTCTATGTGCGGACCGAAATTTTGCTCTATGAAGATAACCGAGGATGTTAGGGATTATGCAAAAGCAAAAGGATTGGATGAAAAAGAGGCTCTAAAAGAGGGCATGAAGGAGCAATCGGATAAATTTAAAGATTTGGGAGCAAATCTATACTTATGATAAAGATAGTTTTCGATAACTTTACAAAAGGTAGTTTGTGGGGTTTTTCACTTTATATTGAAGAATACAAACTTCTTTTCGATACGGGAAGCAACGGTAGGATTTTGCTTAAAAATATGAAAAGTTTGGGAGTGGATGTAAAAGATATAGAGTATCTTTTTATATCTCACTCTCATTGGGATCATATCGGAGGTATCGACTCGGTTTTGGAGCTAAATCCCGATATAACGATGTTTGTACCAAACTCACTATCAAAACATTTGATAAGAGATTTAAAGACATTAACAAAAGAGGTGGTTGTCTGCAAAGGTTTTGCCAAGCTTTTTGATGGAGTTTATACTACCGGAGTTTTGGGTGAAGATATGCCTGAACAATCTTTAGTGATAGACACAAAAGAGCCTATTTTGATAACAGGATGTGGGCATTTTGGAGTGGATAGGATAGTAAAAGTTGCAAAAAACGAACTAAAAAGTGATATATCAGTTTTGATAGGTGGTTTTCATCTTTTATCAAAAAGCCCTAAAGAGGTGCAAAAGATAGCAAATTCTTTGAAAAGTCTCGGAGTAAAAAAGGTTGTACCAACTCACTGTACGGGAGAAAAAGCTTTTAAAATCTTTCAAGAAATTTATGGTGAAGATTGTCTAGAGGGCGGTATAGGTAAACTTTTGGACTAATCCCCGAAAAATAGTCTCTTATAGCACTCTATATCTTTACTAAATATCGGAGTTTTGTTTTTGTACTCTATATAATCCTCTCCAAATTTTTCGTAAGCCTCCCTCTCTTCAAAGATAAGCACCATGATAAGTATGAAAATCATCTCAAGAGGAGCTATAAAGAGTATAAATGTGGGCGAGCCGACCATAAGGGCTAAACTAAGTGGTATAAAAGAGAGTCCAAAAAGCATAGGATGTCTAAAGCACTCAAATATGCCCGAAGTGACAAGCTTGTTTGTCTCCAGTCTTGGTATATCTCCCTCTCTACCCCTTTTTTTCAGCTCCCTGCCGCCTACTTTTGCGGCATTGAAAGAGAGCTTCATCAAAAAAAAGCCCACTATGAAGCTTATGAAGTGAAAAGGGATGTTGTAAAAAATATCTCTAAAATATATCAAATCGTATCTTATGCCAAAATATACTCCTCCCACAAGTATAAAAATCCATAGTAAAACTCTTATAACTACCGATGGAGTTGTTTTTATAGACATATCGATATCCTTTGAAAAGTATGGTGAATTATAGCAAAAAATTACTTTTTATTATTCGGTATTTTATACTTAAAAAAGGCTTAATAATATTAATTATGATTGTTTAAGTTATATATTATTTGATAGTTTCATCTAAGTTGAATCTTTTTTGGTTTTTATGTAAAAGATAATAACACTTTTTTTGTCCTATTTTAAAGGCTTTTAGAGTGTCACGATAAAGTTTTTGGGCTATTTAATAATTTTAAAAAATTAACAAAAAATTTAATATTTTTTTAAAAAATTAACAAAAAATTTATACATTGTAGATAGAATTTCGAGAAATTTTTGTATAAAGGATGTGTGGATGAGAGTAAACAAGGTTTGTTTATCGGCTATTTGTGCCGTTGCTATAAGTGCGGTAAATGTAAGTGCGGTTGATTTGGATACAATTAGTGTAGAATCTTCGACTATTGCTGATACCGCAGTGGATCAAAAAACGGAAGCTTCTACGGTAAATGTAATAACAGAAAAAGAGATAACAGAGATAGACCCTAAAAATATCAATGATCTTTTAGAGACAATTCCAGGGGTTACCGCAGATGTTAGAAGCGATGTCGTTGAGATACATATAAGAGGTGTGGCTCAACAAGAGTTTATGTGGGAAGATACCGGAGTAACGGTTGTGATAGACGGTGTTCCGGTTATGCAAGATGGTGGTAAAGTAAGAGGCATTAATATAGATGATATAGCTTCTATAAAGGTTATAAAAGGTGGCGCAAGTTATCTTTACGGAGAAAATTCTCTTGCTGGTGCTATTATCATAACTACCAAGAAAAATAAAGATAAAAATGGTGGTTATATAAAAGCTGAACAAGGAAACTACGGATATGAAAACTATAAGTTAAAACTTTATAGAAGTGCAGATAAATACTCAGCCAACATATTAGCAAGTTATAAATATGAAGATGGATACTGGTGGGAGACTCAAAATGACGCTAAAACTTTGAGCGGATTGTTTACTTACTATATAGATGATAGTAGTGATGTAGCTATTGGTGCAGATTATCTTGATAAGTATCAAGAGACAACAAGAGGTAGCGTTACAGGTGTGACTGAAGCAGAGGAAAATCCTACAGGCGAGGATGAT
>JAADDL010000143.1 GCA_013153915.1 Campylobacterota bacterium | reverse complement strand
TTTTTAAGATGGTTTGGTTCGGCAATACGTCTTGTGCCGTTTCCGCCTCTTTAGAGATGACAAAACCGTCAACGGGAGAGTATATCTTGTATTTTGAGATCTTTATTTCAAGAGCTTCGACACTCTTTTTAGCCCTGTCTATCTCCGCTTTTGCGGATTCTATCTCTGCTTTTGTGACATCTATTTGCGATATTAGCTCGTTAAAATCGGCTTGGGCTTTGTCATATTCGGCTTGTGAGGCGAATGACTGGTTTTTAAGTTTTTTATATCTTATATAAGTTTTATATGCCAAATCTTTTTGAACTATCAACCCTTTTAATCTTTTTTGAGAAGCTTTTAGGGATAGTTCCGCTTTTTGAACCGATATCTTTGATTGTTCTAAAAGTTTTGGCAAGTCCACTTCATCCATCGTTACGAGCAAATCGCCTTTTTTGACCCATTTTCCCTCATCCGTTAGTATGGAGAGGATTTTTGAGCTCACACCCGCATTGATAAGGTATGTGTTTTTTGCCCCGACATTTCCTATGCCGAAAACTTGCTCGCTTATATCACCTTTTTGAGGAGCGATTGTGGTGTATGTGGTTTTTGGGATATATACTTTTTTATAAAAAAAGTATCCGCCCGCCGCTATAACGGCTATAATTATTAAATATTTTACAATTTTGCTTATCATTAAATTTTCCCTTTTAAATATTTCAATCTATCTATCGCCAAACTTTTCAAATAGTATGCCTCAAGCACTCCGAGTTTTGCGTCAAGTACGGTGGATACCGCATCAAGCACTTCCGTATATGTAGCAAGTCCGACCTTATATCTTCCTTCTATTACCATTCTTGTTTCGTTTGCCGATATTAGCTCTTTATTTTTTGCTTTGATTGTGTTGTCGTATTTTCTAATATCGAGTATTAGTCCGTTTATCTCGTCTTTTAATGCTATTTTTTTGGATGCCTCTTTCTCTTTTGCCAACTGTAAAGCTATGTGGGCTTTTTGCTCTTCCGCAGAGAGTTTTCCTCCGTTGTAAAGAGGTATATTTAAGGTTAATCCAACGGTTTTCGAGTCATAATCGTCTTGTAAGACGCCTATCCTATCGTATGAGGCTATAGCATCTATAGAGCCGTATTTTGCCGCTTTTGAAGATTTGTGTAGCAGGCTGTTTTTTTCGATATTTAATTTGTCTATCTTTAAGCCGTAGTTCTCTTTTAGTATAGAGTCTTGGCTGTATTTGTCGGCGTCAAACTCTTTTTTGATAGTTTCGCTTTGCAATGTTATATCGTCTTGTATATCTTCTCCCATATATAAAGAGAGAGAGCGTTTCGCTTTTTCAAATAGAGATTTTGCTATAAAAAGGTTGTTTTTTGCCATATAAACCGCAGATAAAAAGCGACTTGCGTCCGCTTTTGTCTTGAGTCCTTGCTTTACAAGGGCTTTTGCTTGTTCGTAAAGAGATTGTTTTGCTTCAAGGTCTTTTTGTCTGACCTTTATAGCCTCTTGCTGTACCACCATCAATTCGTATAGAGATTTTACCTTTAAGGCAAGAAGTGCTTTTGTCTCTTCTAAAGATAGCTTCGAGATATCTTCATCTTTTTTAAAAGCTTCCGTTTTATACTTTGTTTTAGAAAAATCCCAAAGTTTTTGTTTTAAATTTACACCCAAACTCCATCCGTCGTCATCTACGGTTTTAAAAGTGTTATTCAATGTTATCGGATAGGTTTGGGTGATATTGTATCCGCCTCTTAGGTTTATTTGAGGAAGATTGTCCGCATTTGCCGATTTATAGCTTTTCTTTGACTGCTCTATCTTTAGCATAAAGGTTTTGATATCGGGGTGGTTTTTTATGGTTTTGTCGATGCACTCTTGCAAAGTTAGAGTCTGTGCAAAAAGAGTGCATCCTGCAAGTAAAAAAGAGAGTAGAGTTTTTTTCACATCATACCTCTTCCCATACCGCCACCCATACCTCGACCCCTGCCTCTTCTTATGCCTCTATTTGCGGGGGCTTGTTTTAGTATCCAATCGGCAAGAGTGTTTAGCTGTTCGTCCGTTAGATAGCTAAAGGCGGGCATTTTAGTATCCGAAAACATCGGATATTTTCCTTGTGAGCCGTTTTTGATGCTATTTATAATAGCACTTTTAGGGTCCGCGCTTCTTCTAGAATTTCTTCTGGCGATTCCGACAAAAGGAGGCGCTTTTTTGATACCGCTAACGGCATGACAAGTTGTACATCCGTTGTTCTTTAAAAGCTCCGTCGCGCTGTCGCTAGCAAACGTATAACAAGAAATGACCATACTCAATAATATTTTATTCATATTATCATCCTAAAATTTATATTTTTAGAATGATACAAAAAAGTTGTTAGCTCAATGTTAACTTTAAATCTTTCAATATAAATACGGAACCTTTCTTTGTAGAGCGAACTTCTATCTTTAGACCCATAGCGTCACAAAGTCTTTTTGCTATATCAAGACCTAGTCCGCTGCTGTTTTGGGCGCTGTATTCTCTATCAAATACTTTTTCTGGTTCTTTTATGCCTACGCCACTATCTTCTATATATAAAGAAGTATCTTTTGTGTAAATCTTAACGTATCCGTTTGGCTTGTTGTATTTGCAAGCGTTTGATACTAGATTGTGAAGTATCTGTTTTAGAGCGTTTGGATTGGTTTTGGCAAAAAAGTTTTCGCAATCAATATCAAATCTAAGCTGTCGATAATTGGGCTGATGAAGCAAGATAACGTCTTTGACTATTTCGCATATATTGACATTTGTGATTTGAAAGGTCTTTTTTTCAAGAAGTATAGTGAGATTTTCTCTTAATTCGGATATGGTATCGATACTTTTTTTAAGTCTTGAGAGAGCTTTTATATCTTTTGTTAGAGGATTTTTTTCCAAAAGTTTTATATTAAGTTTCATAGCCGTTACGGGAGTGTTGAGGTCATGTATCAAGTCTTTGGCAAACTTATCAAGCGTATCGATACTCTCTTCAAGCGGTTTTATAGCGCTTTTGGCAAGATAGTAGCTTATGACGGCAAATATAGCAAGCAGTAAAAGTTGCATCAATAAAATTTTTGCCTTTAGATTAAATAGCTCTTTTTCAAATATCTTTTTTGTTTTTGTGACTTTTAAATAGTAGTTTTTTCTATTTGTAGGGATATATTTGATAAATTTATCTTTTGTGACGGTAAAATTTCTTATATCTATGGTTTTACCTTTTTTGATAACAAATTCATGATGAAATATGGAGCTGTTTGAAGGAGGTTTATCTCCCATCTTTATCTCTCTTGCGTACTCTATGAGAGAAAAGTGCTCTTTTTTAAGAAATTGGGCTTTGGTTTGTTCAAAATAGAAAAAGCCCGAAGCTAATATCAGAAGCGCCACGCTGATAAAATAGAGTGAAAAAAACTTTAAAAAGGCGTTTTTTTTATGATGAAGCAAGACGGTATCCTATGCCCTTGACGGTCGTTATGGGTAAGCCTATCTTTCTAAGTCTGTTTATATGCACCCTCAAAGCGCCCAGACTCATCTCTTTATCGTAATACAACTCTTCGACGATTTGCTCTTTAGTAAGGGTTTTATCGAGATTTTTAAAGAAAAGATGAATCAATTTTAACTCATAAGGGGGCAAAGAGATAAACTCATCATCCTTGTATAGCTCATTTTTTTCTATATCGAAACGAAAATTTTTTACCTTTATCTCATTTTGGTATGTGTTGTATTGCTTTTTTAGAAGCGCTTGTATTCTTATTAGAAGTTCGTCAAAATCGAACGGCTTTTTGATATAATCGTCCGCACCCACATCAAACCCTTTTGAGAGAGAGGCTATATCGTTGAGTGCCGTTATAAAGATGGTAGGTGTTTTGTCTCCGCTTTCTCTTAGGTTTTTTAAAAGTTCAAATCCATCCAACAACGGAACATTGACATCAAACAAAAACAGGTCGTATTTTTCTATGAAAGTTTTATCCACCGCCTCTTCTCCGTTTTTGACATGTGTTATCGTAAAGCCTTCGTCTTCAAGTAGTTCGATAAGGGATTCACTCAAAACTTCATCATCTTCAAGAAGTAATATCTTTGCCATTTATGCGACCTATGCTATAATATTTTATGTCATTATATCAAAAAAAGTTAAACGATTTGAATATAGAGTATAAACATGTCTTACGGCACGGCTTGAAAAATATCTATATAAAGATAACGAAAGACGGCGAAGTGGTGCTTAAAAGTTCACCCGTTATGGCGGATGAGGCTAAAAGATTTATATATAAGAAAAAAGATTGGATAGATGCCAAGTTGCGAGAGGTTTTGTATCTAAAAAGCAGAGCCAACCG
>JAADDL010000085.1 GCA_013153915.1 Campylobacterota bacterium | reverse complement strand
TATAACATGAGGTAGCCCTTCGATAACTCTTAGCTTTTTTAACTCTTCGGATACATCCTCTCCCTCGATAGTTACTATGATCCTACCCTTTTCGTCATGAAAATGGTAATCGCACACTTCACACTCTTTTAAACTATTTACGACTTCATCTAAATATTTGGGTAAAGTCTGCACTACTATGCTTGATATATTCATTTTAAACTCCAAAATTTTATTTTATTGTTGTTTGATGTTACGATATGATCATCATCAAGAAAGACGATATTGGATACCGGACTTTCTATATTAACTAATTTATATTGATTTTCTCTACTGTCAACATCAAATATTGATATAGTGTTTTTATTGTCGCTTGGATAAGCACACAGCTTCCCACTCGGACTCAAACCGACACTATATACCAAAAAATTACTCTCTTTATGATACGCCAAAGAGCCGTCCTCCTTGTATATACCGCACCTTCTATCTTTGCTGGCTATTGCTATAACTCCGCTTTTATAATCCACCTGGTATGTGTTATCGAGGTTTTGTCCCTCAAACTTTTTTATAACATTGCCGTTTTTGATATCTACAAGTTTTCCGCTACCGCTTTCATCCGAGAGCAACATCTTTGTTTTATCTTTATTTAGTTGAAAGTCTGAAAACTTTGAGCCCGAAACTTGCTTATCATAGATGACTTTTTTATCTTTTAGATTATAAAGTATCACCTCCGAGCTAAGAAGAGCGAAAACTATCGTATCTTTATCTATAAATTTAACTTTCATGATAGCCATCTTATCATTTTCGTCAAAAAGTTTATGTAGCTGGTCGTCATAATATAGATAAACCCTGCTAAATCCCTTTGTGCCTTGGGATGCAAAAAGCAATTTATCTTCAAGTTTATCTACCGAAAATATCCTCACGTCGCTAAGGTCTCCGAAAAAATCCTTCACTTTTGAGAATTTTATCCTTTTTACTATCTTTTTACTCTTCATATCAAAAACATCAACAACACTTATATCAGTAGTAGCATAAATATTGCCATCCTTTATCAAAAGGTTTATAATCTCTCCATCAGCACTTAATTCATTGTTGTGTTTTATTTCTGTAGCAAAAACGGTTGCAACGATAATAAAAAATAAACAAAAAAATTTCATTGTATTATCCCTTCTCTCTTCATAGCTTCATCATCATATCTTTGCTTATATTTTGACATTTCCAGTCTTATCTCTTCCATATGGGCGTTTGTAACATTATCGTCTTTTCGCCACTCCACCTCTATATCTCCGCCGTAGTCGTCTCCCATCTTTTCGATAGCATCTTCATACTCTTTTAAGTTATTGCAGGCGACTTTTCTACCGTCAACCGTATCGACAAGCTCTATATACCAGTCTCCAAGACCGTTTTCTTTTATAGTAGAGATAAATTTTACTGCCATTTTTCAACCTTTATAGCGTTTGTCGGGCAAACTCCGACACAAAATCCACAATTTGTACATATATCTTTGTCTATCTCAGGTCTAAAGAGTCCGAGATAATTTATAGCGTTATCCAAACAGACATCTTTACAGCTAAAACAAACCGTTTGGTTCCAACTGATACATTTTAACACATCAATAGTAATTTTTGCATTAATCTCTCTTTTATGCTCTATTTTTAAAATTTCATATTCGCAAGCTTTTGCGCATTCGTCACAGTAAGTGCAACCTCCTTTTGAAAAATCGAGCTTTGGTGAACCGTCCTCAAGGATAGTGATAATATCCTCTTTACAAGCGTTTTGACAAGCACCGTCACAACTCTTGCATATCTCAAAATCTTCCTCTTTTAGAAAATATGGAGGTCTTACGATATGGCTCCCCTGCTCCTTTTTAGTAAAAGATGATGCAAGAGAGCTAAAAAGCTCTCTTCTTTGCATCATTTTGTAGTATCCACACCTTGGTCAAAAGTGTTAGCTAGATTTGAACTCTCCATCTCTTTTGTGGTAACAAAGTCTGGTTTAAATGTATTTTTAACAAGCGGTTTAGCATCTGATTGTGCTATATGGCATTGAGTACAGTTAAATCTTCCCGGATAAAGTTTTCCATGAGTCGGAGTAGCGTACACATCATTGGCTCCACCGTTTACCTTGGCAACCACTCTACCCTTTTTTATGAGTTTACCATCTTTAGCTATCACTTCTGTCGGTCTAAAGTTCATAAAATGAGACTTTGGTATCGGAGTTGCATGCATAGCCTTTGCAACTTCGGGCATATGGCATCCAAGACACGCATTGTTATTTTTGGTGATAGGCACCAATCCCTCTACGCTATGCGGGATAAGAGGCGGAGCATTTACATAAGACCTTTCAAATGTTTTAGCTTGGCCCGGAGCCGCTTTAATGTAGTTTACTTTTTGTATCTTGATATTTTCATCATGCACCGGAGCTTTCCTAAGACTCAAAGACTCCGGAGTTATATCACTCGAACCATTTACCACGGCACATCCGCCTATAAAGAGACCAAGGGCCGCAACGCTAAGAGCGATTTTGCTAAATTTTTTCATTATTTTTCTCTCCTTTTTTATTGTTTTCAACTTTTAAGAAAAAGCCTAGGGCATTATCATCACAAACATCTATACATCTTCCGCAGTTAGTACACTCTCCGGAAAGTACGGGTAAAGACTCTTTATCTATCATATGCAAAACTTGACTTTCGGGACACACTACTTTACACTTCATACAACCCGTACAAGCATCGCTATCGTGTTTGACTTTTAGCAGTCTAAACTTCCCGATAGTTGCATAAAATCCTCCAAGAGGACATATGTGTCCGCACCATCCGTTTTTCAATACAAATAGATCAAAAAGATAGATAACTATCATAGCAGCCCAGCCAAAACCCATGCCAAATATCAAACCTCTATGCACCATAGATATGGGTGAGATAAACTCAAAAGCCGCCAATCCTAAAAAGTAAGATATGATAAGACTTATCACTATAACCCAGTATCTTACACTTCTGCTGATAGGTGTCTTTTTTGCCACCATGTCAAATCCGAACTTTCTTCGAGTCCAATTTGCCGCATCTGTTATGATATTGACAGGACAAACCCAAGAGCAAAAAGCCCTTCCTCCAAGCACTCCGTAAAAGAGCAGTATGATTATCGCTCCTATGAGGAGATTTGAAGATATAACGGCTCCTGCAACAAACATTTGAAGTACGGCATACGGATCGCTAAGGGGAATCTTACCAAAAACCAAAGAGGTGCTAAGATTGCCTTCTAAAATTTTCCAACCATAGTAGTTTCCAGCTAAATAGAGTAAAATGATAGAGACTTGAACAACTCTTCTTAAGATCAAATATTTACTATTTTTCATTGCAACAGATCTCCTAAATCATTTAACTTATCCACAGCTTTTTTCTTGCTTCTTTCATCTATGGTATGGATCTCTTGAGCCTCTTTGACTCTTCCTTGGTCTTTGGCATCCCATCCTTTGACATAGTGTGTTCCTACTTCTCCGGTCGATATATCTCTTGGCAAAACGAAAATAGCTGCTTTTTCTACCACACAAGCATGCTCGCAAAGTCCACATCCCGTACAAAAGTCACTATGAACTACCGGCAGCAAAAAGGCGTGCTTACCGGTTCTTTTATTCATTTGTGTATCTATCGTAAGGGCTTTACCCATCAAGGGACAAGCTCTATAGCAAGCATCACATTGAAGTCCCCAATAGGCTATACAGCTCTCTTTGTGAACTACGGCTAGACCCATTCTTGCTTTGTTGATGTCGGGTTTTTTAGTCTTTTTGTTTATTAAAGACTTTAGATCCAAAGCCCCGCTAGGACACGCTACGGCGCAAGGTATATCATCACACATAAAACATGGAATTTCCCTTGCGTTAAAATATGGTGTGCCAAGAGGCTTGTTATCACCCGGTTTAGCAAGCAATAGCGTAGGATCTTTCGTGCCTACTCTTTTGCCTTTGGAGTCGAAGATAATATTGCCATCCCTGTTTCTACAAGCTTCGACACAAAGTCCGCACTTGATACAAGTCTTTAAAAAATCATCCTCTTTTAAAGCTCCGGGTGGACGAAGCAGAAGCTTATTTGCTTTGGCTTCATCCACATAAGCACTCCAAGTAAGCCCGGCAAGTACCGCAAGACCTATATTTCTCGTGGTAGATAAAAACCCTCTTCTACTCTCATCAAGAGGTTTTTTATATGACTTTACCTTCTTATGTTTGTGATCCAATTTTTACCCTTTATACCTTATATATCTTAACCGCACACTTTTTATAGTCTGTCTGTTTTGACATAGGACAAGTGGCGTCAAGAGTAACTTTGTTTATCAAAATCTTCTCATCAAACCATGGCACAAATACCAATCCTCTCGGTGGTCTATTTCT
>JAADDL010000113.1 GCA_013153915.1 Campylobacterota bacterium | reverse complement strand
GATTACGCTACAGCGAGCGCAGGTCTGTAATCTGTATTGTTTGCGTTTATTTTTAACGGAAAAGTTTTACGGTATTTTCAGACCGGCATGAACCCAAAGCTCGTTGACTCCTGTCGAAGCCAAGTCACTCCCTAGTTGATCTCGCTCTTTATCAATGACGCAAGAGAAGATATATTATCAATTTTTTGGGTTTTTGTCAAGCTCTCATCAAGAAGTATCTTTACAAAAGCGCTACCGACTATCACGCCGTCAACATCCTTTGCTTTGGATTTCGCCGTTTTTTCATTGACTCCGAAACCCAAAAATATATCCGTATCGCTAAACTCTCTGATATTTTGTATGACGGTCGATAAATCCTCGTTCTTTCCCGAACCGGTGATGCCGGCATAAGCTACAAGATAGATAAAAAGTTTAGAATCTTTTACTACGGTCTTTATCCTATCTTTGGTATCGGTGGGGGCTACAAAATCTATCAACGAAACGGATTTGTCGGCGATGTCTTTCTTGTATATCAATGACTCCTCATGCGGCAAATCGGGTATGATAAACCCTTTTATACCGTATTCTTGAGCTTTTTGAGCGTAATATTCCATGCCTTTTTTGTAAAAAGGGTTAAAATATCCCATCCAAAGAGTATCTATCCTTTTGCCGACTTTTTTAGAGACATTCATCAAATTTTCCATCTTAAAACCGTTTTTTAGTGCCCTAAGATTTGCCTCTTCGATAACGGGACCGTCGGCAACGGGGTCTGAAAACGGGATACCTAGCTCTATAAAATCAACCCCGTTTTCCTTTAACGAAAGTATCAAATCTTCGGTAAAATTCTCATCGGGATATGCGCATGTGATATAGGCGACCAATTTTTTCACGGTTTTTACTCCTTGGGGGCTATTTTTCTAAATCCGTAGGTATTTTTATGATATTAGGGTCGAGTTCGCTGTAGCTCTCTTCGTCATTTTCCAAATCTTTACTATATTTGTCGAATTGGTCTTTTACGCAAAGTAGCCAGTCTATAAAATCGTCGTTTGCGGGACCTTTTAGCTCTCTAGCCTCTTCGAGAACCTCCTCTAAAAGCATAGATAGTTTTTTTACGGGTTTTACGTTTAGGTAGGATGATGCCGATTTTATATTGTGAGCTATCCTAAAAAGCTCCTCGATATTATTTTTATAATTTTCGGGTTTTGATAGATAGATGATGAGATTTTCCATCTGGTAGGTCATCATGCTAAAATGTATAATAAAATCTTCAACTATGTCATAATCGTACTCTTCGAAAAGATCCTCTTTGATACCCACGATATTCCTTTTTTCATATCAATTTTTAAATTGATTGATATTATATCATTTTTTAGATAAAATCGTAAATCTAAATATTGAAGACAAAAGGAGTGTAGTGAAAAAACATAGCACAAGCACTATATTATCGCAAAAATCAGAAAAAAAGATTGTTATGATAACCGCCTATGACGCCTTGATGGCAAAGTTGTTTGACGATACGGCGGATATTATTTTGGTGGGAGATAGTTTGAGCATGAGTTTTGGCGGAGATAGCGATACTTTGGGTATCACTATGGATGAGATGATTTATCATACCAAAGCCGTATGTAAAGGGGTAAAAAAAGCTTTAGTGGTTTGCGATATGCCTTTTGGCTCTTATCAAGACGAAACGCAAGCGCTCAAAAACGCTACGAAAGTTTACAAACAGACAAAAGCCGACGCCGTAAAAATAGAAGGAGGAATAGAAAGAGCGGATATCGTCAAAAAACTTACGGACAACTCCATAGCCGTTATGGGACATATCGGATTGATGCCTCAATTTGTCAGGCTTGAAGGAGGGTACAAGGTCAAAGGAAAAGACGAAGAGGATAAAAAAAGACTTATAAAAGACGCAAAAGCCATAGAAAAGGCCGGCGCTTTCGCTTTGGTGATAGAAGGGGTCAAAAGCGATGTAGCCAAAGAGATAACAAAAAGCGTGAATATACCCACTATCGGCATAGGAGCGGGTAGGGATACCGACGGTCAAGTGCTTGTATGGAGCGATATGCTGGGTTTCTTTGATGAATTTAAGCCTAAATTCGTCAAAAGATATCTTGAGGGTGCCGATCTGATAAGAGAAGCCGTAAAAAATTATGCCCAAGACGTCATAAACGGAAAATTTCCGAGCTCGGAGTATAGTTACTAATATGGAAAGGGTTGTCGAAATCGAGAAGTTCGATCCTGAAAGTAGTTATGAAGTCTCTTTGAGACCGAATTCTTGGGAAGAGTATATCGGTCAAGATAAAATCAAAAAGAATTTGCAAGTTTTTATACAAGCCGCAAAAAAGAGAAACGAAGCACTGGATCATATACTGTTTTTCGGACCCCCGGGACTTGGTAAAACGACTTTGGCGTATATCATATCTTCGAAAATGGAGGCAAATATCAAAGTCACCACCGCGCCTATGATAGAAAAAGCGGGTGATTTAGCCGCAATTCTTACCAATCTTGAAGAGAAAGATATACTTTTTATCGATGAGATACACAGACTCTCTCCCGCCGTGGAGGAGATACTCTACTCGGCGATGGAGGATTTTAGACTCGATATCATCATAGGTAGCGGTCCCGCGGCTCAAACTATAAAGATAGATATTCCAAAATTTACCCTCATCGGCGCTACCACGAGAGCGGGCATGATAAGTTCGCCTCTAAGAGATAGATTTGGGATGCATTTTAGGCTTCAGTTTTATAGTGATGAGGAGTTGGCAAAAATCATAAAGATAGCTTCTAAAAAGCTCGATATAGAGTGTGAAAAAGACGCCTCTTTGGAGTTGGCAAAAAGGAGCAGGGGTACGCCTAGGATAGCTCTTAGGTTGTTAAAGAGGATACGAGATTTCGCCGAGGTTGAAGGAAAAAGCAGTATAGATTTGGATGTGGCGAAATTCGGTCTTGACGAATTGGGAGTCAACGAGCTTGGCTTTGACGAGCTTGATGTGGGATTTTTAAAGATATTGCTCGAATCAAGAGGCAAACCTTTAGGGTTAAACACCATAGCGGCGGCTTTGAGTGAGGATGAGGTAACCATAGAGGATGTTATAGAGCCTTATCTTTTGGCAAACGGTTACATAGAGAGAACGGCTAGAGGCAGAGTGGCTACGGCTAAAGCTTACGAGCTTTTCAAGATTAAAAACAATTCTCTATTTTAAGGACGGTAAAATTGAAAAAAGACGATAAGATTTTTTTAAGTTTAATAACTCTATTTTTATTTGCCCTAGTGGTCTATCTTTACAAATCGTTCTTAATGACCATCGTGATAGCCATACTTTTATCTATAGCGACATTTAGCGCGACGAAAAAATTTGTAGAGATTACCAAAAGCAAAACGATAGGCAATCTCATATCTACGCTATTTATGTCTATACTGTTTTTTATACCTATTATTTATTCGGTCAATACTTTGGTGCAATACATCAACCATTTCGATATGAGCTATATAGAAAAGATAGCTAATTATCTGACAAATCTTCACTATAAACTGCCCGATAGTTTAAGCTATTTTCAAAACTATTTCGATGATTTCGTAGCAAATATAAATGTGGAAAATATCAGCGGATTTATCCTGCCGTATGCGGCAAAGTTCGGTAAAATGAGTGCGGGATTTTTAAAAGATATGTTTTTGATAGTGATTTTTTACTTTTTTATAAATTACTATGCCGAAGAGCTACTTAGCTATATAAAAAGCGTATTACCGATGCAAAATGATGAGATAGACAACATATTTTCTCAAATCACGGATGTGATGAATGTTGTATTTTATTCGATTTTGACTACTGCCATCCTTGAAGGTTTGCTTTTTGCGTTCATAGGAAAAGTGTACGGATACAACGGTTTGCTTTTAGGTATATTGTACGGTTTTTCATCTTTGATACCCGTCGTAGGCGGCATTATCATGTGGCTTCCCATATCTTTATACGAGCTTGCTATCGGCAACACCAAAGAGGCTATCTTTTTTGCCCTATATTCAATAGTCGTCATATCTATCATCACGGATACTTTTATAAAGCCTATTATCATCAAATACATCAACGAAAGATTTTTTAAAACAAAAACAAAGATAAACGAACTTTTAATATTTCTATCCATCTTAGCGGGACTTTCGACTTTCGGATTTTGGGGTATGGTATTGGGACCTGCTATAACAACGCTATTTATCTCCGTGATGAGCGTTTACGCTAAGATGTCAAAATAGAAGCAAGAGCAAAAACCACTAAAACAAATATTTTATCATTTTATATTTATTGAGTACATTTTAAGAAGTGATACTTTGAAGATGATAAAAAAGAGGGATTATTAACTCATCCCGGCAGCGACCTACATTCCCAACCCCAGTAAGGGGCAGTATTATCGGCGATGAGATGCT
>JAADDL010000036.1 GCA_013153915.1 Campylobacterota bacterium | reverse complement strand
GCGACCGGCGAGATTTGAACTCGCACACCTTACGGCACTACCCCCTCAAGATAGCGTGTCTACCAATTCCACCACGGTCGCATAAG
The DNA here is from genome assembly GCA_013153915.1 of Campylobacterota bacterium. Taxonomy (GTDB): domain Bacteria; phylum Campylobacterota; class Campylobacteria; order Campylobacterales; family JALSKU01; genus JALSKU01. The sequence continues at coordinate 4,362 of JAADDL010000036.1, read as the reverse complement.
AGGTGATAAATCACCTCTTTTTTTAAGATTCTTAACTAAGCCAAGAAAGGGTTTGCATATAATGCTATCAAAGCGATAACAAGTGCGTAGATAACTTGTGCTTCGATCATCGCTAGAGCGATAAACATAGTTGTCATCAATTTTCCGCCAAGACCAGGATTTCTTGCTGTTCCGGCTATCGTAGCAGCTGCCGTGTTACCCATACCTATAGCGCCACCCAAAGCGGCAAGACCAAGACCTATACCAGCCGCAATAACTGAAAAAGATGCCAAACCAGCTGCATTTTCTGCAACAGCCAAAGTTTTAACACCCTCCTCACCAGCAAATGCAACGCCAGCTATAGCCAATAAAAGCAATAATACTTTTTTCATAAAAACTCCTTTTGTTTTAGCAAAGTCCGTTCGGCTTGCGTATCCCTACTTATCACTCTGCTTTGGGCGAAATTGTATCAAAACATATGTTAAAAATTACTTATTTAACTCTTTTAAACCCAATTCTACCTTGTGTCCTTTTTGAGAAAGCACCACAACATCTATCATATCTCCTTCATGCAATATGTCTTGCATTTTGGCATTTCTATCTTTTGCCACTTTAGAGATATGCAAAAGTCCGTCCACTCCGTCTTTTAACTCAACAAACGCTCCAAATTCCACTACTTTTTTTACTTTACCATGGAACTCTTCGCCCTTTTTAAATTCGACCTTTTTTCTATCTCTTCTGTGGTCTCTTCCACCGCTTCTACTCGTTATCTCTTTGATATGATCACATGCCGCTTTTACCTTTGTCTTGTCCGTACCGCCGACTTTAACTTCGCCTTTTTCTCTATCAAGGTCGATAGTAACATTGAATTTCTCAATTATCTCTTTTATAGTGGCTCCGGCTTTTCCGATGATATCGACAATCTTTGAAGGATGCACCCCGAATATCTCGGTACTTGGCAAAAGGTCTTCATTGACAACTATATTTTTATCCGCTTCTTCCATAATATCAAGTATGTAATCTCTACCCTCTTTTGCTTGATCTAACGCCTCTTTCAATATATGAGACTCTATACCTCCGAGCTTTATATCCATCTGCAAAGCGGTTATCCCGTCTCTAGTTCCCGCTACTTTAAAATCCATATCTCCGTCATGATCTTCAAGTCCCATGATATCGGTAAGAATAGCATACTTATCATCTTCAAAAATTAAACCCATAGCAATACCCGCAACAAGTTTCTTTGTCTTTACTCCTGCTGCTCTTAAAGCCAAAGATCCGCCGCAAACCGTAGCCATAGACGATGAGCCGTTGGACTCAAGTATCTCGGATACTACCCTTATAACTTGAGGATATGTCATATCGTTTAACGGAGCCAAAGCCCTTTTTGCAAGATTTCCGTGACCTAGCTCTCTTCTGCCGGGCGCTCTTAAAGGAGAAGCTTCTCCTACGGAAAATCCCGGAAAGTTATAATTTACCATAAATTTTTCATAATTAGGACCGTCCGTCGTCAACAAATCAAACATTTGAGCATCTTGGTCGCTACCTATCGTGACAGCTACAAGCGCTTGAGTCTGACCTCTAGTAAATAGACAACTTCCATGCACTCTTGGCAAAATATTTGTCTCGATTGTAATAGGTCTAACCTCTTTTAAGTCTCTTCCGTCAGCCCTTTTTCTATCGTTGACTATCATTTTTCTTACAATCTCTCTTTTAAAAACGGATAACACTTTAGATACAACCTCTTTATCCCACTCCTCTTTTTTGGCTATATCATCTTCCATTATCTTTTCTACTATCTTTTTAAGCTCTCCCGCTCTTTCACTTTTTGCCATATTGTTAAGTGCGTCATAAACATCATCTTTATAAAATTCAGCAATATAAGCATATATGGATTCGTCAATCTTTTCCTCTTTTAGTTCGATATCGGCATCGTCCTTCTTTAGCTCTACGAAAGCTTTTTCATAAGCGACGGTAGCCTCTTCGATGGCTTTTGATGCGACTTCTATAACTTCCATAGTCTCTTCATTGCTAAGTTCATTTGAGAGTTGAACCTCAACCGTCTCTTCAACAAGCGTTGGGTCAACCATAGGATCGACTGAAGCGATAGGAGCGATATCCGTCTTTAGAGTAGGTATAGCTCTCATCTCAATCATCAAAAGTTCATCTTTTGAACCGCTCACATATAGATCCAAAGAGCTATTTTGCATCTGCGAATTTGTCGGATTGACTACGATTTCTCCGTCAACTTTACCTATCCTAACACCGTAAACAAGCTTATTTACCGGCACATCCGAAATATAAAGTGCAACCGATGCGGCATTTAACGCCATTGTTTGAAGATCCGTCTCTCCGTCTGAACTTACTACAAGTATGGTTATCTGCGTAGGATAGGCGTAACCTTTTGGAAATAGTGGTCTTAAACTTCTATCTACGACTCTTGAGGTCAATGTTTCAAAGTCTCCCGGTCTAGTCTCTCTTTTTATATATCCGCCCGGAATCTTACCTACCGCATAGGATTTTTCGACATATTGCACCGTCAAAGGGGTAAAATCCCCATCCACTGGCTCATCATCTCTAGCGACGGCCGCTATCATAACCGTACCGCCTATCTTCATCATAACAGACCCGCTAGCTTGTCTTGCTACATAACCAATCTCAAACTCTTCTTTTTTATTATTCGCTTCCACTTCTACATGACATCTCATATCTTTTCTCCTTCTTCATTTATCGCGACATCTTCCAAATTTGCAACAAAATTTTCACTATTTTCCAATATAGCCAAAATGTCATCTTTTTGCAAATCCTCTAATTTCTCAATATAATAGTGCTGGTTGTCTATATAGTTATATGCGCTATATAAATAATACAACCTATCAATATCTTTTTCAAACACCATTTCTATCTCTTTAGGTATAACGGCACACATATAAGCAATCTTTTTTGCTCTGTTGTTTATGGCGGCTTTTATGCCGCTCATTGCTCTAAATCCGTCTTCGCAAGCATCATCAATAAATAGTATATTTTTATCTTGCATCGAAATCGGTCTCAATCCTTTTCTATAATCATAAATCTTCTTTAGTATCTCCTCCTCATATTTTCTATCGGATTCTCCGTATATATAGTCTAAACTTATATCAAAGCTATCTGATAGCTCCTTTTGTATAACAATATCTCTATTTTCATTTACTATAGCTATCTTGCACTCTTGGTTATTGGGCGCAACGATAGATTCATTAAATAGTATATCATATTTTAAACGAAATCTTTTTGCAATGATGTTAGTCAAAGCAAGAGCGTTTACATCCAAAGCAAAAATTATCCAATCCTCCTCTTTAAATGACTCTTCAGAGAGGTTTTCCAAAAGCTTTATCGCCGCTTGAGATCTATTTTGCAACTTAAAATCTAAATCTATCTGCATGATAATTTTCCGGATATTGCTTATTGATCTCCTCTTCATCAAAAGAAAATCTAAATCTTTCGGTATACTCTTTTAAAACCTCATAAGCCTCATTTATCAAGCTCATCTTCTCTTCATCTCCGCAAATATCGGGATGATATTTTTTAGACATTTCTCGATATCTATCTTTTATCTCCTTTATAGAAACAAACGGAGCTAACTCTAAAGTCTTTAACGCTTTTTTTATCCTATTTACTCTATCATCCATAAGCACTACTCTACTTGACCGCTATCTTTTTCATATTTATACTTTATTCCGCCAATAGGTGTAAAATTTATCATTAGATAGATACCTCTTCTTGTTACGGAATTTGCACCGGCACTCGTCAAAATCGGCGTTATATGCTCTTTATACTGTATTTGATAATTCCAGCATTTCTTTTTCATTTTGACACCTATCTCCCAATTTTGAGTATAACTGTTTTTAATATCATAATCAATGCTGGCAAAATAGTTATACTTGGCAAAATAGTTTGTCAAAAACTTCAAAGAAGCGATATTTGAGTCACCTTTATCGGGTCCATGTTTATAGGTATGCAACAGTTTAACACTATACAAATCGCTTTTAAAATCCACACCGGTTTGAAACTCAGAAACTTGAGAATTTTTATGAGAATATGTCATATTGTTTGTAATCGAGAGTTTATTTGAATATTTATATATTATCTCATTTAGCAAATCTCCGTATTTATAGTCATACGCATCAAAAAGGTAGGATTGAGACAATCTATGCGTCAAAAAAAGATCTCCGTCACTTTTGTAAAAAAACTCTTCAAGCTGAAAATTGACACTTTTTTGCTCTTTATTTAACGTAATAAAATCGGCAAAATAGCCGCTTTTATCGTCAAAACTTGGAACTATATAATCCAAACTCAAATTTAACGAGTGCAAAAAGTCATCATATTTTTTTACCAAATCCGTACTCA
>JAADDL010000169.1 GCA_013153915.1 Campylobacterota bacterium | reverse complement strand
CCTCTTTAAAGTTATGGTGGTCGCAACAGGACTTGAACCTGTGACCACCACCTTGTCGAGGTGGTGCTCTACCAACTGAGCTATGCGACCGTAATTTTAGAAAATAAATTCTATCTAAAAGTTGTTTAAAAAATGTTTAACATATATAAAGATAAAAATCTTAAAAAGATATTTCGTGACATTTTTGTATAAAACTGGAACATTTTAAGGGAAAACAACCATAATTTATTATTTTTTTGCTATAATGAAGAAATTTTCAATTATTGTAAAAGTATAAATTATGGAAAAACTTATAAATTTTGAGAAAGACGTAAAGAGAAAATTACTTCTTTTTTCAATTACGCCGTTACTGTTGTTGTCTATGCTTTTGATAGGCAAGATATATTTTTTGACGGCCGATACATACGAAATACACTATAAGATCACTCTTGTCAATATAAACCACAAGATAAATCTTTTTGTCGCAAATATATATAAAAAAGCTTCTCTTTTAAGCAAAGATCCAAAGATCGATCTTAGGACTTTTATCTTGAGTGACGATAGTATCGATTTTGTCTGTTTTTTAGAAAAAGACGGAACTATTAGAGATATTGAGTATAAGAAAGATAAGCTTTTTTCAAAAGATATGATAGATAGACTGTATAAAAAATATCGTAAACTTAACAAGCCTTTTTTTGCTCATGACGCGGTAGGATCCGATCTGCAAACTTTATCATACGTGTTTAATACCACAAAAGGGCTATGCATCCTTAATGTTAACCTTCGAGAGATTAGAGATTATATAAATTTTATCAAAAAAGATGAGAGATTTCAGATAGCAATAGTTGATGATAACGGAAAATATATATTTTGCACCTCTAAAAATATCGATAAAAATGAACCGTTTTTTAAAAGTGAGATATATAAAAAAGCGATAATGGGACATAAACAATTTAGTTATTATGAGTTTTATAATTCAAAGATGGATTTGGATAACTTTTTTATGTATACCAAAAATATGAGGTTAAATTGGATAGTATTTGTTATAGATGAAAGTGAAACCTTAGACGATCAAGTGCTTATTATGATCACTTGGATAAGTCTTTTCGTATTATCGATTATACTTCTTATCTTGACTCTATCCGATAAATTTGTAAAAAAAATACTAAATCCTCTTGAAGAGTTGGTGCTAAAAATGGAGACGTTTGCCAATTCGAGAAATACTCAAAGATTTAATATACACTCCGAATATATATTTTTCAAAAAACTTTCTGATAGTTTTAACAAAATGCAAGATAAGATATTAAAAAGAGAAGAGGAGCTGGATATACTCAATAAAACTTTGGAAAAACGAGTTAAAGAAGAGGTTGAAAAAAATAGGCTCAAAGATCAACAGCTTATAAGTCAAAGCAGATTGGCTCAAATGGGAGAGATGCTTAGCATGATAGCGCACCAATGGAGACAGCCTTTAAGTGCCATAAGCTCTTTGAGCGGAAAGATAAATATAAACGCCAGATTGAAAAAACTTGATCATCAAACCGCTCTTGAATTATCGAGCAAAATATCTCTATATACTCAGCATTTAAGTTCGACTATCGAGGATTTTAGAAACTTTTTTAGAGGCGACAAAGAGAAAAAAGATACTACTTACGACGAGATAGTAAACGATGTTTTGGTAATTCTTGAAGTATCTATAAAAAATAAAAATATTGAACTGGTAAAAGACATGCAAAGTAAAAAGGTATTTCATACATATGCAAACGAGATAAAACAAGTGGTATTAAATCTTGTAAAAAATGCCGAGGATGTTTTGGTGGAAAGAGGCATAAAAGATCCTAAGATTATCATTAGCAGTAGAGATAACGTATTAACCGTAGAGGATAATGCCGGAGGAATTCCCGATGAAATTATGGATAAAATATTTGATCCCTATTTTTCTACGAAAGAGAAAAAAGACGGTACGGGACTTGGTCTGTATATGTCAAGAATTATCATACAAGACCATTGCGGAGGAAAATTGATCGCCGAAAATACCGATAAAGGTGCTTTGTTTAAGATTATTTTATAAAATGAGAAAGGAAACGATGTATAATATATTTAGAGAGTATGATATCAGAGGAATATACGATAAAGAGTTAAATGAAAAAAGCGTGAAACTTTTAGGATATCTGCTTGGGGTTGAAGTAAAAAAAGTCGGTGATTATGTAGCGATAGGATATGATGCGAGAGTTCACTCCCCTATCTTAAAAGAGTACTTAACAAGCGGATTTAATAAAGCGGGCGTAAAGGTCTTGGATATGGGATTGGTGGCTACTCCCGTAGCGTATTTTGCCAACTATGAAGAGTTTAACGGTATTACGCCTTCGGGTTCGGTTATGATAACAGGCTCTCACAATCCCAAAGAGTATAACGGCTTTAAGATAACGATAGATAAGAAGCCTTTTTTCGGAAGCGATATATATAGATTGAGAGACGAGTTTTTAAAGATGGAAGATTTTGTCATAGAGGACAATACCTCATGCATCAAAATCCCCGCCAAAAAAAGATATATCGATTATTTGACAAAAGAGTTCGAACATCTTAAAGGTATGGATGTTAAGATAGTGGTTGACGGAGGAAACGGAGTGGCGGGCGTAGTTTTAGAGCCCATCTTGAATAATCTTGAACTAAACTATAAGGGTTTATATCTTGAACCTAACGGAGAGTTTCCAAATCACCATCCCGACCCTACTATCGAAGAGAACTTAAAGGATATCAAAGAGTATTTAAAAGATGAATACGAGATAGGTTTTGCCTATGACGGAGATGCAGATAGGATAGCGGTGCTTACGAAAAAGCATAATATAAAAGGAGATATTTTAGCCATACTATTTGCTAAAAACATGAAACGTCCTATCGTTATCGGTGAGGTAAAGTGCTCTTCCGTGATGTATGACGAGATAAATAAGATAGGCAAAGCGGTTATGTATAAAACCGGTCACAGCAATCTAAAGGTAAAGATGAAAGAGCTTGGAGCCGACCTTGCGGCGGAAGTGAGCGGACATATATTTTTCGGAGATAGGTACTTTGGATATGATGACGCCATATACGCAACATTGAGAGTTTTGGAGCTTTTGAAAAACGGCATGGATTTGGATAAAGAGATAGAATCTTTGCCTAAAGTTTACTCTACCGAAGAGATAAAGATAAAAACCAGTGAAGATAAAAAGTTTGAGTTGATGGAGTGGATAAAAGAGATACTAAAACATCCGCCTTTATATTTGCCGAAGATTAAAAATATTATCTCTATTGACGGTGTTAGAATAAATTTTGAAAACGGCTGGGGACTCATAAGAGCGTCAAATACAACTCCCGTTTTAGTTACTAGGTTTGAAGCGAAAACAAAAGAGGATTTGGAAAGATATCAAAAAGCTTTGGTGAAGTTGATAAATACGGCTAAGGAGAGTTTATGAAAGTAGTTTTGGATTCTCCTCTTGATATGCACTTACATTTGCGAGACGGCGATATGCTTAAAAATGTCGTTAAATATAGTGCGGAGTGCTTTGCGGGTGCGATAATCATGCCAAATCTCACACCGCCTTTAACTACCATAAAAGAGATAAAGGCTTATAAAAAAAGGATTTTAGATTTTGCAGGAGGGTTAGAGTTTGAGCCTTATATGACCCTCTTTTTCAAAGATAGTTATGATTATGATTTTTTAAAAGAGGCTAAAAGTTTCGTAAAAGCCGTAAAGCTATATCCAAGCGGTATAACAACAAACTCCGAAGGCGGAGTTAAAAACTTTGACATGGATAAGCTAAGGGGTGTTTTTGAAGCTATGAGTGAGCTCGGGCTTGTTTTATCCGTGCATGGGGAGACGGACGGTTTTGTTTTGGATAGAGAAAAGGAGTTTGTGGATATTTACGAAAATATTGCAACTTCTTTTAAGGATTTGAAGATAGTTATGGAGCATATAACAGATAGAAGAAGTGCCGTACTTTTGGAAAAATATGATAATATTTACGCCACCGTTACTTTACATCATCTTTTGTATACCGTAAATGACCTTTTGGGTGGCTCTTTGAAACCTCACCTTTTTTGCAAACCGATAGTTAAAACGCCAGAAGATAAAGATGTGTTAAGAGAGTTGGCACTAGAGGCTCATCCAAAGGTTATGTTCGGTAGCGATTCGGCTCCGCATCCAAAGGAGAAAAAAGAGTGTAACGGTGTGGCTGCTGGTATATTTTCCGCTCCGGTAGTTTTGCCGGCACTTTGTGAGCTTTTTGAAAAATACGGCAAGCTGGATAATTTGCAAAAATTTGTAAGCGATAACGCTAAAAAAATATACGATATTCAACCTCCGAAAAAAGAGGTTGTGTTAGAAAAAGATGAGTTTTTAGTGCCGAATATCTGCGGTAATGTTGTGCCGTTATGTGCCGGAGAGAAGCTTTTGTGGAGGTGTAGTGTTGGAAGCGGGTAATATCAGAGGAAGAGTGCTTGTCTTAGAAGATAACGAGCTTTTGCTAGAAACCATAGAAGATTTTTTGGAAAA
>JAADDL010000067.1 GCA_013153915.1 Campylobacterota bacterium | reverse complement strand
ATGGCATATATATTTTTATAAAATTTAGTTTATAAAATCCAACCAATTATAATTTTTAAATTTATAGATATAACCTTCCCGTTCAATAAAAAAATTTGAAACATCTCCGATTTTCTCTTTAAATTCGTATATATCTTTACATCCAAAAAGATCTAGGCTTTTTCTATCTGCACCCAAAAATTCGTCATATTCATCATAATAAATCAAAAGAAGCTCCTCTTTCACGCTATTAAAGCCTGTTTCACCTGATAAATTGTAACTTAATTAATATTAAAATAAAATTATATAAGAGTATTCTTTAAACTAAATTTTATAAAAATATATATGCCATATTCCGTTTTCTTCTTTAGAATAGTGCTCAAATCCTTGTTTTCCAAGCACTGAGTACAAAGGGACCGTCTCAAAAGTATTAATGATATGTAGCACTTTTCCATTCAAATTTGCTATTGTTTTCATAATCATACCAAATGGATCTACCCCGTTTGACAAACTCTCCCTAACATCCAAATCCAAAACCTCACGATCTTGCAACCAAGGCGGAGTACTTTTTTCGTCTTTGTCATCCAATTCCAAAACAGGATAAGCTTTTAAAAACTCTTTTGCGGTAGAGTTTTTTTCATTGACTATCAAAAGAAAATCATTCACATCCACGCCCAGCTTTTTAGCAATATTTTCAAGCGTATCATTATCTGTAAAGTTGCTATCGACCTCATTTGTTTTTGCTATCTCCTCTATGGCGGATAAGATAAGACTATTGTCTTTTATGTCAATATATCTATCTTGCTTATCTAAAAATCCTTTAGCCACCCTCGCTCCTTATAAAATTTTCAACAATTTTAGCACAATAAATACATTTTAGCATTGATAAACATCAATCTGATACAATTTAATCACTTTTATTTACTAATTGTTAAGTTTTAGAGTGTATAATATCAAAAATTATTATATTTAGGAGGATTTTATGGCTCTATACGATAGAGAATATATAAAACAAAAAACCGGTGATTTATCAAGCGAGCAAACCTATCCTAAAAGCAACTTGGCACTCTTTATAAAACAAACCTATCAACTTTTCGCCGCATCTTTACTGGCGGCAAGTGTAGGCTCTTATGTGGGTGTAGCATATCTTACCAACACTCTTCTTAAAGTCGGTATGGACGGAAGAGTAGGAGTAAGCGGTTGGTTTTGGGGACTTGTAATACTAGAGTTTGCATTGCTTTTCGGTCTTATGGCGGCAAAGAAAAAAGAGGGGTTAAATCTCTTGCTTCTTTTTGCCTTTACATTCGTAAGCGGATTGACGCTAGCTCCCACTCTCGCTATCTTTTTAAGAACACCCGGAGGTGCGGCTATCGTCACCGAAGCTTTTATCCTAACTACGGTAGCTTTTGGTGGCTTATCCATATTTGCTATGAATACGAAAAGAGATTTCTCGGCAATGGGCAAAATGCTTTTTATTACGCTTATCGTCGTGATAGTCGCTTCATTATTGAATATTTTTATAAACAGCTCTTTGCTTCAACTGGGTATCGCAAGTGTTAGCTCCATACTATTTTCGGCTTTCATACTATACGATACGCAAAACATCATAAGAGGCAATGTAGAAACTCCGGTAGAAGCCGCGGTGTCCTTGTATCTTGATTTTATAAATCTATTTATGTCTCTACTTCAAATATTGGGTATTTTTTCCAATAGAGATTAATCTATCGGGGATATTTTTTATCCCCGATGATATATAAAACTTCAAATTCAAGATACGCTATAGGATACTCTTTTATCAATCTTTTTGTCTCTATATACCCCAATCTTCTCTCGCCGCCGCTAACGCCGCTTTTTTTAATATATCTAAATATCGAAAGATTATCGTCAAAATATAGCTTATAAAACTCTCTTTCAAACTTGATGTTAAAATATTCGGAAAATACACTTATCGCATCTTGATATTTCGGCAAAAAGCTCTCAAGTCCGCTGTATCGATAAAGAGTTTTAAATGTGCCGTCGCAAAATATCGACAGATGACATCTATCGGAAACCTTTGATATATTTTTAGCCGCTTTTTTCAAATCTTTTGACCACTGCAGCGAAGATGACGAACATACGGTATCAAATCTCTTTCTCCATAGCACTTCATCAAACAATCTATCATCATCATAATCCATGTTGATAACTTTTACATTTTTGGATATCGGATGTATTTTACACATATCCTCAGAGCTATCTACAGCGACAAATTCTTCACAATCTCGCCCTATCAGCCTATATATCTCTCCCGAACCGCATCCCAAATCCAAAATCTTTTTATAGGTTTTATCAAGTTTGAGAACCAATCTCTTTGCGACATTTTTTTGAATAATATTATAACTATCGTAATTTTTAGCGTTTTTCGAAAACTCTCTCACTTGTACTACCTTTTACGGATATCCGTTTTGATATAACATATATTTAAACTAACCTTTAACATTTTTTAGATATACTTCTAGGCTAATTAAAAATAATGATAGATTATACTCTATTTTTTATAAAAGGATATTTATTATGACAACCATTGTTTTGGTTATACAGTTTGTTTTAGCTATCGTATTGACCGTAGCGGTACTCCTCCAAAAAAGTTCATCCATAGGTCTTGGAGCATATAGCGGAAGCAACGAATCACTATTTGGAGCCAAAGGACCCGCCGGATTTTTGGCAAAATTTACATTTGTAGTAGGGCTTGCATTTATCATAAACACATTAGCCTTAGGATATTTATACAATCAATCCAAAAAAACATCGCTTGCCGAAAAGATAAAGGTTGAAAAACCTCTTAAAAAGTATCCGACGATACCTGCCGTTCCTACAAACTCGTCCGGCAAAACAGATGACGCACCAAAAGCACCGACAACAAAATAACGCCTATTTTCACAAAAAGAGCGGAGTCTTATTCGCTCTTTTTTTCTTACCTCTTTTTTTATTTGCCGACGCTCACATATTTGTATACCATAGATTCGGCGATAAAAGATATACAAGCACAAGTACGCCGATTTCGCAACTAAAAAACGAGTTTGAGTATCTCAAAAAAAACGGATACAAAGTCGTCAAGCTATCCACACTTGTACAAGCTTTAAAAAACAAAGAAAAGATAAGCGACAAATGGGTTGTCTTAACGATAGACGACAGTTATAGAAGTTTTTACGAAAACGGACTGGAAGTTTTTAAAAAGTACGGTTATCCCTTTACGATATTCGTATATGTAAAATCGGTTGAAAACAAATATCCGGACTATACCTCTTGGAAGGAGTTAAAGACCATATCAAAATATGGAGAAATAGCCTATCACTCATACTCGCATCCTCACATGACATACAAAAGCGACGATTTTTTAAAAAAAGATTTTGCCAAAGGGCTAAGGATATTTGAAAAAAGGATGGGTTTTAAACCTAAATATTTTGCATATCCTTACGGAGAATTTGACAATAGGGTTAAAAATATAGCTAAAAGTTTCGGCTTTCAAGCGATATTAAACCAAAATATAGGAGCTATCGATAAAAATAGCGATCTATTTGATTTGGATAGGATAGCGCTTACGGGAAACGCTAATCTCAAGGTTGATTTGGCATATAAACATTTAAACGCCGTTTGGATAAAGCCAAAAAATTATCCTACAAATGGAATATTAAAGCAAATTGTGGCAAAATTAGACTCAAACGACACAAAAGATATCGACTACTATCTAAGCAACTACGGTTGGCATAAAGCAAAAATTAAAAATGGATATGTTAGTGTGGATATAGATAAAAAATTATCAAAAGGTCGAAACAGAATCGCCCTAAAGATAAAAAATAAAATTGCGATAAAACTCTTAATAAAGGATAAATATGAGCGTAAATGAGATACACGACAAAGCAAAAAGCGGAATGCAAAAAAGTATAGAATCTTTAAAAAAAGATTTTACGACTTTAAGAACAGGTAAGGTTTCCACGGCAATACTCGATAACATCAAGATAGACTATTACGGTACTCCGACGGCATTAAATCAAGTGGCGACCGTTTTAGCCACCGATGCTACCACTATAACCATATCTCCTTGGGAAAAGAATATGCTAAAAGAGATAGAAAAAGCAATTCAAAGTGCAAACCTAGGAGTAAATCCAAACAACGACGGAGAAAATGTAAAACTCTTTTTCCCTCCTATGACGATTGAGCAAAGAGAAGAGAATGTAAAAAAAGCGAAAGCTATGGTGGAAAAAGCTAAAGTTGCCATAAGAAACATCAGAAAAGATGCCAACAACAAGATAAAAGCTTTGGAAAAAGATAAAGAGATAACCGAAGATGAGAGCAAAAGAGCTCATGATGATATACAAAAATTGACTGACGAGTTTACTTCTCAAGCCGACTCTCTTTTAAAAAGCAAAGAAGCGGAGTTGATGAAGGTATGATAAATCTCGAACAAATCTATAAAGACAACAAAGCTCTTCTTGAAGGTCACTTTTTATTGAGTAGCGGTAAACACTCGAAATACTATCTTCAAAGCGCCAAAGTCCTTGAAGACCCCAAGACTGCCGAACTTTTGGCGAAAGAGTTGGCAAAAAAGATAAAACAATCAAATCTCGATGTGGAACTGGTTTGTTCTCCCGCATTAGGAGGTATCTTGGCGGGATATGAGCTAGCTAGGGCTCTTGGCGTTAGATTTATATTTGCCGAAAGAGTGGATAAAAAGATGACTATTAGAAGAGGTTTTGAGATAGAGCCTAAACAAAAGGTTTTGATTTGCGAAGATATTATCACTACGGGCGGTTCGGCTCTCGAAGCCGCCGATGTTATCGAAAAATTAGGAGGAGAGATAGTCGGTTTTGCCGCTATAGCCAATAGAGGTTTTTGTTCGATAACCGGCAGTGGCAAAGAGCAAAAAAAAGAGTGTAAACTACCAAAAAATCTACCCTTTTTCGCACTTGGAGATTTTGAATTTGAGATATACGACCAAGATAATTGCCCGATGTGTAAAGAGGGAAGCACTAAAGCCGTTAAACCCGGAAGCAGGGGAAATTAGACTCTATGGGTAGATGGAGAGATATAAAGCAAGGAAAGATTAAAAAAGAAGATAAAAAAGCAAAAGAAACTATCCCCTACGCTCCAATCCCTACAAAGATATTCGCTTTTATCATAGATATGTTTTTGATAATGATGCCTATAGCATACACAGTAACATATCTTATCATGGGAGATAAAGAAAGTATGCAAAACTCTTTGATAGCCAGAAGTTCACTCGGTATAATGTTTGGAGTAGTGCTTATCGTATTTTGGGTCACGAAAGGACAAAGTCCGGGCTATAAAGCTTACAATCTATACTTAGTCGACGCAAAAACACTCAAAAAACCTTCACTTTTAAAAGCGGTTTTAAGATATATTCTATTTTTAATATCGTCAACCGTTATCATAGGAGAGATTATAGCTTTTTTTAGAAAAGATTCTAAAACGATGCATGATTTACTTAGCGGAACTTTCGTGATAAAAAAATAGAGATGTTTTTACTATCCTCTTTTTTCTTTTTTTACTTTGCGGGACTTGGAGTATATATAGTCTTTTTACCCAAAATATTACAAAATCTATCATATGCCCCTTCTCAAATAGGTATTATCTTCTCTATGGTTCCTTTGATGAGATTTTTTATACCTTTTTTATTTTTAAAATTTTTCAAGCTCGATAAAAGACTTTTTATCATATCTCTTATTCTCTCGTGGATTAGCGTATTTAGTCTGTTTTTAACCGTAAAATCATACTATTTGCTACTTTTAAATATGGCGATATTCGGTATGGCAAATACTCTTGTGATGCCATATGTGGACGCTATTGCGCTTGAAAAACTAAAAAAAGATTACGGAAAAAGCAGACTTTGGGGCTCAATCGGTTTTATGAGCGTGGGTTTGATTCTTGCAAGATATTTGACGGATTATAAAATAGGTCTATATTTTTATCTATTTATCGCAACATTTTTAACGGCCATAGGACTACTTATCTCAAAAAATTCGACCGATTTTAACCTGCGACATGACAATACCGAACACTTGACTTTTGATATGATAAAGCATTGGAGATTTTGGGCGAGTATCTTTTTATTACAAGTGTCGTTTGGATTTTTCTATAACTTTTTTACTATCTATGAAACGGCTCACGGTATATCTATCTTGCAAGTTAGCTATCTTTGGAGCGTTTCCATAGTGTGCGAAGTGATAATGTTTGCTTTTCAAGATAAAATACTTCGTTTTGATCTGCTTTTTTTGATAAGATTGTCTATCTTTATTACCGTTATAAGATGGTTTTTGCTATATCTTTTTCCAGATCAACTGCTCGTATCATATCTAACTCAGACATTACACGCTTTTAGTTTTGCGCTATTTCATACCGCAACTATAACATATCTTTTTAAACTATACACCCAAAAAAAGCTCTCAATGCAATTTTATCACGGCATATCTTACGGCTTAGGCGGATTTGTCGGCTCGATTTTAGCGGGGTACTTTTACGGAGAGTATCTCTTTTTGATAGCCTCTTTTATAGCTATCGCATCTCTTATAGTGTTAAAACCGAGCCAAACAAACACAAGATAGATCAACTCTCAAAAAATTTCTTATCGGAGAGATCCTCTTTTATCTTTTTTGAGATATCTACTATATTTTTAGAAACCTCGTCAATCTTTTTGGCGACAAGGATGTTTTGTCCCCCTATCTCTTCGATTTTACCCATAGAGTCGTTGATGAGATTTATCTCTTTGGTTCTTTCATGGATATTTTCGACAATTCCGGCAACGGATTGGACTAAAACTTGGATAGTGGCGTTAACTTCGGATAGAGATTTTTGAGTTCTCTCCGCTAGTTTTCTAACCTCATCGGCAACGACCGCAAAACCTCTTCCGTGCTCTCCCGCTCTTGCCGCCTCGATAGCGGCATTAAGCGCAAGCAAATTTGTCTGTTCGGCTATGTCGCTGATGACTGAAACTACCGATTTTATCTCTTCGGCATGAGTTTGTACTTCGTTTGAGTGTTCGCTTGATTCGTTCAATCCTTCTGTTGCCTGTCTGGTTAACTCAACGGTTTCTTGAAGTAGATTTTCAATATTTTTAGATATCTCATTGAGTGCTTTTATATCGTCGTTTAAGATTTGAGAATTTTCATCAAGCGCTATTTCGTTATGTTTGTTTTCAGATAACATTTTACTTATCAAATCCGCCAATTGATTTAAACCTTGGGCGGTTTGACCCGTAGCATTTTCTATCCTATAAGTAAAATCAGACTTCCTAAAATGATCTATGGCGTTTTGTATCTTATTGATATCGCCGCAAACTTTATCCGCTATATTATTTAACATATCGTTAAATATGGTCTTTAGCTCATTTAACTCTTTTTTAGAGGTTGTTTTTGTAACTTGCTGTCTTATATAACCTTCTTTGACTTTATTGGCAGCCCTTTGGACATCTCTTAGAAGTTCTTCATCTTCCTCTATCAATTTTTTTGCTTTTTTGATGTTTTCATTGACAATTTTTGCCATAGCACCTATCTCATCATTTGAAGATATATCTATATCTTCGGTATCTTCGCTCTCTTTGTTGAGATATTTAAAGAATGACAATAATCCTTTTTGAAATTTCTCTAACGACCCTCTTATGTCGCTTACTATAACATAAGCCAAAAATAGGGTGATTACAAAAAGTAATATATCGGCAACAAGATAAAAAATCAAAGATTTATTAACTTCTTCTATTTGAGTATCAATACTTTTTATAAGCTCTTTTGAGAGGTAATCATCAATCTTTTTAAGCTTGTTTATCTTGTCCGTTACAACACTAAACCAATGAGACGCCGTACTATTTGCAAAAAAGTTATTGCTAAGTTCATTCAATGCCTGAATAGCCGGTTTGTCATTGACTTTGACTATAGCATCAAGTTGTTCTATGGTGTTACCGTTATTTCTCGCCTGTTGTAACAAGTCTATTCCTTTGTTATATTTATCAAACACCTTTTCTATATCGTTTATAAGCTTCAACTCCCGACTAGATACATTTGGCAAACTTTTATACTCACTAAGCAACTCTATCAATTTCTTATACTGCTTTTTAAAGTTTTCAATATATTTGTCTTTACCTCTTAGTATATAGTTCTTAAAATTATGAATAAGTCCGCCGTAGCCGACTATCTCTTTTATTTGAGAAATTATCAACTTCTTTTTGCTTGAGTTCATCAATACGCCTCTTATCCTATTGACCTCATCGATAGACTTACCCTCCATAACTTTTCTATAATAATCTTTCGCATCTTTGGTGGCATATCTGAAAAAATTATCTATAAAACTGTTTTGAGAAGAGACGAGTTTATTAAACTTAACCTCCATACCATTACCAAAAGCTCCTTTGGCAAGAGTATTCGCTCCTACCGCTCTTTCTATACCGGCTCTCTCTTTCGCAAGTAAAAAGTTAGAGTACGCCACCAACTCTCTTGTTATCTTAGGAGAGTTGGATATCTTTAATATTTCAACTATGGAGTCTAAAAATTTTGCATTCATATTGGTATAGTAAGACAATGCATCTTTTATAGGTATGGAAAGATTATCAACCCTTTTTCTTATATTTGGAAGATTTGACAAATCTTTTAAAGCTTGGTCTATGGTTTGTTCCATTTGCGGACTTATTGATTTTAAATCCACTTTTTTAATATACTCTTTTAATTTTTTTGCCATTGCATCGGTAGCGGCCCTTTGGGTTGCAAGCTCATTTTTAAACTTTTCACCTTTGCTACCAAGATAGCCTGCCGTCATACCTCTCTCTTTTTGAGTATCATGTACCAAAGAAGATATTTCGGTAGATAAAATGATGCCTTTTTTTAAGGTTTTCAAAGATGCCACTTTATGCATATCCGTATATACGGATCTTCCCGACACCAACAGTAAAGCCACCATCGAAACGGCGACCAATAAAATCAATTTAGCCCTAATTGAAAGATTTTTAAACATTGAAAAACTCCTTGAGATGCCTAAATAGCACTAACTATTATCGTTATGCTTTATATCGTCATTTATAGATTTTTTTTAAGCATCTAAGGTTAAGCAGATTACGCTTTTGTTTTTCTTGCCATTCTCTTTCTGACTATCGGGTCAAGATATCTTTTTCTAAGTCTTATGCTTTTTGGAGTAACTTCTACAAGTTCATCATCCTCTATCCACTCCAAAGCGGATTCTAGAGTCATAACTCTAGGAGGAACAAGTTTGATAGCTTCATCGGCACCGCTACTTCTAACATTTGTAAGATTTTTACCTTTTATAGGATTTACATCCAAATCATTAGCTCTTGAGTGTTCTCCTATAATCATACCGACATAGACCTTATCTTGGGGCTTTACAAACAAAATACCCCTTTCTTGAAGATTAAAAAGCGAATACCCTAACGCAACTCCGTTTTCCATAGATACTAAAGCGCCGTTCATTCTGTGTTCAACAACTCCACCCATAGGACGAAATTCCAAAAAGGAGTGATTTAGCACGCCTTCACCTTTCGTATCGGTCAAAAATTGACTTCTAAATCCTATAAGTCCTCGTGCGGGTATCTCAAACTCTATCCTTGTCTGTCCGTCGCCCGTAGGAACCATGGATATCATCTCCGCCCTTCTTTTACCGAGCTTCTCTATAACCACGCCCGTAAAATCATCCGGCACATCCACCACCAAAAGTTCATACGGCTCCATCTTTACGCCGTTTTCCTCTTTGATGATGACCTCCGGTCGCCCGAGAGAAAACTCAAAACCCTCTCTTCTTAGATTTTCGGCAAGTATCGTTATTTGAAGTTCTCCTCTTCCCGAAACTTTAAAACTTCCCTCTCCGACATTTTCATATTTCATAGCGATATTCGTCTTCATTTCACTCTCAAGTCTTTCGGCTATCTTGTTTGAAGTGACATACTTGCCCTCCGTTCCCGCAAGCGGAGAGTCGTTTACGGAAAATATAACCGATATCGTAGGCTCTTCTATATGCATCGGGTCAAGCGGCATTGGATTTTGAGGGTCTACAAGACTATCTCCGATATCAAGTGCTTCAAATCCCGCGATAGCCACTATATCACCGCTGGAAGCTTCGTTTATATCTATCCTTTCAAGCCCTAAAAAACCTATTAGCTTACTAACTCTGCCGCTTATCCTCTCTCCGCTACTTTTTGCTAAGAGAATATTTTGATTTTTTTTGATAGTGCCGTTAAATATTCTCGCTATTCCTATCTTTCCTACGAAATTATCGTAATCAAGCGTAAAAACTTGTATCTGTGTCGGATTGTCTACGCTTCCTTTAGGAGGCGGCACTTCGTTGATGATAGTTTCAAAAAGAGGCTCAAGGTCTTTGTTTTCATCTTCAAGATTGTATTTGGCGTAACCGTCCCTTGCGGCGGCGTAAACGATAGGAAATTCCAACTGCTCCTCCGTAGCGTCCATAGCTACGAATAGATCAAATATCTCATCCACAACCCTATCGGGGTCGGCGGCATCCTTGTCTATCTTATTGATAACAATGATAGGTTTTAGTCCCAAAGAGAGAGCTTTTTTTACGACAAATTTGGTTTGAGGCATAACTCCTTCTTGAGCGTCTACAAGAAGCAACACTCCGTCAACCATCTTCAAAACCCTCTCAACCTCGCCGCCAAAATCGGCGTGACCGGGCGTATCTATGATATTAATCTTATAATTTTTATGAATAATAGCCGTATTTTTGGATAGTATAGTTATGCCTCTTTCTTTTTCGAGGTCATTACTATCCATAACCCTTTCATCGACCTTTTGGTTTTCTCTAAATGTGTTTGATTGTTTTAGCAATTCATCTACCAAAGTCGTTTTCCCATGGTCAACATGAGCTATAACGGCTATATTTCTTATCTCTTGCACTAATCTTTCCTTAATTGTAAATTATAGGTCGGTATTTTACCCAAATAAACTGAAAATTAACACAAGTATTTTTACTAAGCTATATGGAATGTTTTTTGCTTGTATTTATAAACCTAATTTTTAGAAAAATTTTGAGGAAGGTTATGAACTCTTTGCTATTGATAAACAACGGTGAAAATATCGCCGACAATACCGCCGCAAAAAACGCTAAGAACACAGTTCAAAAAGAGCAAGATAGCGATATAAAATTTGATGATTTTCTATCTTTGATACTAAATTCAGCCAAAAACCAATCTGAAATTTTAGATATTCAATCTCCAAATATAAAAACCGACAGCGATAAAATCTCTTTACAAAAAAGCGATTTATCCAAAAATTTGGATGAACTATCTTTGGATGATTTGTTAAATTTCGTATCTTTTTTAAAATCAAACGGTATGCAAGGAAATTTTCCTACCGATAAGACAAAAATCAACTCTATATTAAAAGATGAACAAGCCGTTCATGATTTTAAAAGTATAAAAAATCTCGACGACCTTTTAAAGACGGCAAAAAAATACAATATCCAAATAAAAGATTTTTCAATCTCTAAAATAGACGAAAAAAATATAAAAAATAGCGATACGTTCAAAAATATCTTAACTCAAAACCAAAACAACACAAGCAACTTAACAACTCTATCCAACATAACAACTAAAAATACAAAAACACTTCAAGTCTCAACCAGTGATAATAAAATATCCGACCAAAGCCCTTTGAAAAACTTGATGCAAGACAACTCACCCTCCCAAGCAAAAACAAACCCAAAAGACAACATCCAAAACAGCATAAAGATAGCCGACAAAGCACCATATCAAGCCAAAGAGGTCAAAACTCTAAACTCCGCCGAGGAAAACAAAAAAGATAGAAAAATCACGCCTAAAAATGAGATAAAAGGTATATCTTCAGCCGATACATCGGAGGTTTTTGATAAAAATAGCGTCTTTACAAAGGAGCAAAAAACAAAAATTATAGCTCCAAAGAGTGATATGCAAAAAGAAAAACAAGATACCAAAAAAGAGATGCCTTCGATAGATACTCATAAAAATAGTACTATTTCAAAAGATAACGGGATAACAACCGTTCATCAAACCCATATAAAACATACTCAAACAAACCCCGTTATGAATAAATCAATAGACGCAAGACAGACAATAGAGCGTTTTACCAATGATTTGCAAGAGCAGATAAACAACTATAAACCTCCGTTTACAAGAGTCAAAATGACACTACACCCCGAAAATTTGGGCGAGGTTGATGTGAGTATGGTTAGCAGAGGCAACTCGCTACAAATAACCGTAAGCTCCAACAATAACACCATGGCTATCTTTACTCAAAATCAAGCGGAATTTAAAAATTCTCTTGTAAATATGGGTTTTACAAACTTAAATATGAATTTTAACACAAACGGAAACGGTTCAAATAAACATGAAAATCGCTCCCAAAAAAATAGTAAAAATTTCGAAAATATGGAAGAAAATGAAGTTGACGGCATAGATTTCATCGATATTACGATTCCAAGATATATATAAAGGATAAAATTATGGCTATAGATTACTCAAGTACAACAGATTTAACAAGCACGGCAAATCTCACTACCGCTACAAACTTGACTTCCGACTCGCCAACGGTTACGAATCCCGACTCTATACTCGGCAAAGACGATTTTATGGAGCTTTTGTTGACCGAACTTCAATACCAAGACCCGACCGACCCTATGGATACCGATAAGATACTAACTCAAACATCGGAACTCGCTACGCTCGAAGCGACCGACAACACCAACAAAGCGCTTGAAGAGTTGACAAAGCAGTTAAGTGCAAGTTCAAACTTCAACGCAGTTTCGGCTATCGGCAAAATGGGCAGTTTGGGAACCGATAGTATAACATTGAGCGATGACAATAACCCTACCTTTGAAGTCTATTTTAATCACGATATACAAAGCGGCACATTAGAGATAGCCGATACAAACGGAAACGTCGTTAAGACATTTGAGCTTAGTCCTCAATCGGGAGGAGTTTTATCCTTTCAGTGGGACGGCACGGACGATGAGGGCAACAGAGTACCCGCCGGAAGTTATAGCGTAACGGCAAATTATAGTGACGGAAAAACAGGAAGCTACTCAACGGCTTACGGAGTTTATCCAATAGAATCGGTCAGATTTGACGAAGGAGATACGTTATTGAAAATGGGTAGCAACTACTATCCGCTATCCAATGTAAAAGAGATATATCAATAAGGAAATATCATGAATACATCTTTTTACAATGGAGTTATAGGTATAAAAACCCATCAAACGGGTATTGATTTGGTATCCGAAAATATATCCAATCTGGAAACTACGGCTTACAAAAGTGTCGAGCCCGATTTTTCCACTATTTTTTCAACCGTCTTAAACGGAGGATATAGCGATAGCGTATTTAGCGATATCGGACTCGGAAGCTCCGTCGTATCTACGACCGTAGATCTATCTCAAGGTTCTTTGCTATCGACAGATAACAACTTTGATATGGCGATAGAAGGAGAAGGTTGGTTTGGCGTCCAAAAAGGAGATGAAACTTTTTTTACGAGAGACGGCTCTTTTACTTTGGACGATAACGGGGATCTGGTGAATGCTAAAGGATATTATCTTCTTGGAACACCGGCAAATAACATAGCTCCTATAACGCTATCTCAAGATAAGCTTGACAAATTCGGTCAAATCTATCAAGACGGTGCAATGAGCAACGAAGCCACTTATCAAATTTTACCGACTAACGAGATAGATCTAGCCTCTGTAGATTCTCAAAGCAAAATCAATCTACCCGATATTTTATATTATCCTCCGGTACCCACTACAAAGATAGATTATAAAGCAAATTTAGACCCTACGATTCTAACAAAAATAGACCCTAGCACCGGAGAAGAGATTGAGATTCCAAACGTAGAACACTTTACGACATACTTGATATCCCCTGAGGGCAAAAGAGATATTTTGGATATGACGTTTACGAAAAGAATTCCTCAACAACAAAGCGGGAGCGTATGGGACGCAACGATACAAATATTAGAAGATAGCGGCATAAAGTACGATCCCGATACGGATTATGACACTACGAAATATAAAATCGACGAAAATAGAAAGATAGTATATCAAATCGTAGATTCTCAAACCGGAGTATTGTCTTTTGATTATAACGGAGCGCTTGTTAGCAATACTATACCGACTTTATCCAATTCCGGAGTCGCTTTAAATCTCAATTTAGGAACTCCTCTTGATAGCTCCGTGCAAAACAGCGGATACAACGGTCTAACGTCATTAAAAGATAATAATTTTACCGAAAGCGTACGCTCAAACGGTAAAGTGGAAGGCTTTTTAACGAATTACGGCGTTAACGAAAATGGCGAAGTCGTTGCCGAATTTACCAACGGAGAATCCGTACCGATAGCTAAAATAGGAGTTTATCATTTTCAAAACGACGAAGGACTTTATAGTGTGGGAGGTTCACTATTTCAAGAGAGCGCAAATAGCGGCAAACCTATATTTTACGAAGACGATGAAGGCAATTTTTTTAATAATTCAAAAATAGCTTCAGGCAAACTCGAAGAAGGCAACGTATCTTTATCGAATGCTTTAACGGAGTTAATAGTACTACAAAAAGCTTATGACGCAAACGCAAAAAGCATAACGACAAGCGATCAGATGATACAAAAAGCCATAAACATGAAAACATAAAAAAACGGAACAAAATTTGCTTGATATTTCAACACTAAAAAACTAAAAAAGGATCTAAAATGATGAGATCACTATGGGCCGGAGTTAGCGGCTTAAACGCACATCAAATAGCTATGGACGTAGAGGGAGACAATATAGCAAACGTAAATACGGCAGGTTTTAAATACAGTAGAGTAAATTTTTCCGACCTGCTAAGCCAAACTTCAAAAATAGCGACGGCACCTCAGGGCGAGCTTGGAGGTAAAAATCCTATGCAAGTGGGGCTGGGAACTCAGGTAAGCTCAATAACTACTATATTTAAACAAGGCTCCATCCAAACTACCGATAAAAATACCGATCTCGCTATACAGGGAGACGGCTTTTTCGTAGTAAGTCCCGACGGCGGTAAAACTTACAAATTTTCAAGAAATGGAGATTTTGTATTTGACGCGGACGGCAACTTTGTAGACAGCAACGGATATGTCGTGCAAGGCTGGATGAGAGACCCTGAAACGGGAGAGATAGACTCAACGGCGCCTATAGGTAACATTACCATACCGCCGGGACTTACCACGCCGGCCAACGCTTCATCGTATATCAATTTAAAAGCAAATCTAAATTCGGGTAATACGATAGTCAACAAATCCCCTATATATTCTCTTGATTATCTCCATAACGCCGTTGACCTCAACGGTAACGGCATCAACGATGGAGGAAACGAGGTGCATAACGAAAACGACTGGGGTAGCGATATATTTAATACGGATAAAAAATTGTATGAAAGAAGCGAAGATTTTGGAGTATTGTTTAATTCGGTGGGGGAAGCTTTTAATATACAAGAAAATCAAGGAATCTGGATAAGCTATACAAACGCCACATACAAACAAACAGTAAATCAAGGTAGCGGAAATATCGATTTGACCTTGAACGGAACCCACATCAGCGGAGATGTAACGGGAGCGAATAGCGATGAAAGCGCTCAAAAAATAGCCGCGCTGATAAATCAAAAAACGTCCGTAACGGGAGTTATAGCCACGGTCAACGGTTCGGAGATAACCTTTACAAATAACAATAGCGGCACTACGGAAAATACAAAAAATATAGATCTTGATATCAATAGTGACGCAAATACGGGGCTACAAAGTAAAGAAGTATATACGGCATATAGATATCAATACGTAAAAGGCGGAGCCGCTCCTATACAAGGAACACCTGCGGTAGATACCGCTGCGGCCATTAGAACTTTCACTACCACCGAAGACTTGCGTGAAGCTATGCAAAACGACGCAAGAAACAACGTCAATTTTGATAGCAGCGACGATGCCGGAGAAGCAAGCGAATCAAACACGAACGATGGAGTAATAGTCAAAGTCAATGACGGAGGAAAATACGAGATTACAAATCCCGGAAACGGTAGTGACGATTGGGGTATGAATCTAACTATAACCTCTTTAACCGATCCGGTAAACGGCGTAAGCGCAAACGATAAATTTACAAACACTATGAGTGCTTTACAAGGAAATCTTCCCATAGGAAACAACTCAAGAATTTCACAAACCATCAATGCCGCAACACATGCTTCAAGTATCGATATATTCGATTCTTTAGGAACAAAACATACGGTAAGATTTGAGTTTAGAAAGATCGGATATACGGCCGAAGGCGGAACTCAATGGAGTGTTGTCATATCCGTTCCGGAACCGGGAGATATCAACGGGGGAGTAGACCCTAAAAATATCGTAACGGGACAAATAAGTTTTAATTCCGACGGTTCACTTAGTTCGTATACTCCTACCAATCTAACGTATACCGCAAACAACGGCTCATCGCCGAATCAAAACATCAACCTTCAATTCGGAACGGCCGGACAATTTGACGGCATGACAAGTTTTGACGCTACTTCAAATACTTCGGGAATCTCCCAAGACGGATATCCGGGCGGTGACTTAAACGGTATCAGAGTAGATGAAACGGGAACTTTGATAGGTAGCTTTACGAACGGCAGAAGTTTCGGACTCGCTCAAGTATCAATGGCAAGCTTTACTAACAATGTCGGACTTGAAAGCGACGGGGGAGGAGTATACATCCAAACATCAAACTCGGGAGACCCCATCATAGGACAAGCCGCAACGGGTAAAAGAGGATTTATCCAAGCAAGCGCACTTGAGATGAGTAATGTCGATCTAAGCAGAAGTTTAACTCAGCTAATCATCATCCAAAGAGGTTTTCAGGCAAATTCTAAAACTATCACTACTTCGGATCAGATGCTAAACACTCTTTTGCAGCTAAAACAATAAACAAAGGCGGGTTTATACCCGCCACCATTCTAAACACCTCTAACATCCGTTGCCTATTTATGCTATAATTACCTAAAAAAATAAAGGCAATATCATGAAAGTAAAACTACTACACTACACCCCTTTATTAGTATGTGCAAACGCCATAAGAACTTGTTGGCAAAGTTTTGATAAAAGCGACAACGGCGGTGAAAAAGATAAAGAGTTGATAGATAGAGTAGGCAACAAATACAAACACGCCTCAACTTTAGAACATTTAAACTATAGTTTTTATATCGAAGGCGTCAGCAGGGCTCTGCTTCAAGAGTTTGCCAGACACAGGATGGCAAGTTTAAGCGTAAAAAGCACTAGATACACATTAAAAGAGTTAAAAGAGGAGCCCGAATTTACTTTGCAAGATATAGATAGAGCTAAAAAATATCTCGTTTTTACCAATGTAGCCTTGGTAGACGAAATGAGCATAAAGGCTCTTGAAAATCTCCGAAAGGTCTTAGTGGAGGGCATATCCAACGATAAAGCCAAATATTGTCTACCTGAAAGTTATAAAACCGAGCTAACATGGAGTATCAACGCTAGAAGTTTGCAAAATTTCTTACGTCTAAGAAGTTCAAAATCGGCCTTATGGGAGATAAGAAAGTTAGCTATGAAAATCTACGACTCTCTCCCCCAAGACCACAAATATCTTTTTGAACATTGTATCGACTTGAGTGACTAAAGAGTTTTATTTAGACTTTTTGGAAAGCTTTTTGTCTCTATCTTGAAATTTAAAGCTTTTTTTATCCAATATAACCGTAGGTCTTACGAGAACGGGGGTCATTATATAGTCTTTTTTTGCGATTTCTTTTTTTATTTCGGATTTTTTCTCATGTTTTACGACAACTTTCTCTTTTGTTTTATTGTCGGTTTTATCGCTATCGTCAATTTTCGTAAATTTTTTCTTTATAATCGGTTTTTCTTTTTTATTGAAAACGGGCACACTTTTTTTTGAAACTTGTTTAAAACCGATACTTGTCTTATCGTCTTTTTTTAAATATAATAAGCTCGCAAAAATCAAAATCACGGCCGTACCTACAGAGATAAAAACCTTTAGATACATTTTTTGATTTAATTTTTTACATCTTTTTTCAAGCTCTTCAAAAGTACTACTTGTCATCTATAACCCCGATATCCAACGCACTCATTTTTAATAGGCAACCGTTGATTTTACTATATTTTTTCAATCCGTTACTATCCGCATATTCCAACAAAGATAAAAGCGAATAGATAAATTTTTTAATCGTCCTAAAATTTCCGTCGCAATATTTTGTTATAATTTTTGAATCTTTTTTTGAAAATATTGAAGAGATTTCGGAAAAACCGTTGTTTTTAAGGGTATTTTGAATATATCTATATACCTCTTCGGCATATATACCGTCAAAACGCACTATCGATTTTTTGATTGACTCGAACCGTTCGCTTTTAAGTATCTTCTCTTGCGAATCTTTGCGTACGGCTAAAATAAATTGAAAAACCTTGGTATCGCTGAAAATTTTAACAATCTCTTTTTGCTCTTCGTTTAAATGTTGAGCTTCGTCTATAAAAACGGTATGCACACTATGTTTATACAAGTTTACGATACGCTCTTTTAATAAGTTAAAACTTTCCGAAGGATTAAAATAGGCTCCTTTTTTTTCATATAAAATTTTTAAAAACTCTTTTTTATCGAAAGACGGACGTTCTATAAAAATACTTAGATGCTTTTTTTTGAGATTTTCGCTTATATATCTCAATATATAACTTTTTCCTATCCCCGAATCGCCGATCAAAAATACCAACGGAACGTTTTTTTCTTCGATAGCCGTCTCTATGTTTCTCTTAACCGTTTCAGCGCTTGTATTGTCAAAATAGGAAGGTATATCCAAAGTATCTTCAAAAAGCTTTTTAGCGTTTGTATAATCTTTCATCTTTTAACTTCTCGACACATTTTTACGCTTCCTTGTTTTGTAACTATTTTAACCGCTTTAACCTATCAAAAAACTAACGACTTTAGACAGACCTCCCTTTTCTTGTCTTAAACGGCTAAAAAATTTCAATAATACACTTTAGTTTATCAAGACGGTTTATAAGTATACCATTTGTACTCTTAGCTTAACTTTTTTTATTAAAAAAATATATCGTTATTATTTTAATCAAACTAATCTTTAAAAATGGGTTTTTTATCTTCAAGCAGCAAAAGAGGCTCGGTAAAAGGAGCTAGTTTGCATAAAAAATTTGTCAAGCTTATTACAACGTTGCCGTAAAAAAACTTGATTTTATGGT
>JAADDL010000021.1 GCA_013153915.1 Campylobacterota bacterium | reverse complement strand
TTAATACTATTGCAAATAGATACCCGTATTTCCACTGAAGTTCAGGCATATACTTAAAGTTCATACCGTAATTTCCGACTATAAAGGTCAAAGGCAAAAATATGATGGTGATAGCCGTCAACCTTTGCATAGCCGCATTCATCCTATTTGACATAATACCCATATGAAAGTTTAAAAGATAACCCGTCCTATCAAGAAGCGTTCTGTTTTCTTTAACTAGAAACAAGATGTGTTCTTTAAGGTCTGAAAACTCATATTTGAGTTTTTTCTTTTTGGTTGGAGAAACCGAGTTGAAAAATTTATTGACTACCTCATTTTCCTGTATAAAGAGTTTAACGAGCCTATTTAGCGTACGCCTTGCGTAGTAAATCTTTTCTTGGACTATCTTTTCGTCTATGCTTTCATTCATAATATGGTCTTCCAACTCTTCAAGGCTAACATCTATGATGTCGGACATAAATATCGAATTATCCATGATAATATCAAAAATAGTATATATCTCAAATATGATATCGGTTTTGTGACGACTCATCCGTCTTTCAAATTTCTTAGATATCTCAACAACAGCCTCATCCTCATCACAAGCTATGATGAGTTTGTTTTTTATCTTTATGATAGCTATATTTGCCGTATCAAAATCAAGATACTCCTCGCCTGAAAATCTCAAATGTTTAAGTATGGTAACATTTCCGTTTGGAATGATATCAAAAACCGGAGTTTGGTCTTCGTTTGTGATATCCTCTATGATTTGTTCGGGAAAATCGTTTTCAAAGAGCCACGATCTTAGTTTTTGGTTGGAAACATGCGTAAAAAAAACTTGATGTATCGGTTTATTCAAATCCAATACATCAACTTTTTCTTCTACTAGGTATCCGTCTTTCACTTTAAACAACTTCATAAATACCCCCAGTATCGACTAAAAGAGTATTTTACTAATTTTTTACTTAAATGATGATTTTTATATCCGCCGTAGCGGATATTTCGGCTAATTTTAGCTGAAATATCTAACTCTTTTTTTTGAAAGTTATAGTTAAAACTCCGTTATCGTATCGTGTTTTCATACTTTTCTCATCAGCATCGCTTGGAAGCGTTATCTCTCTTTCAAAATTGCCGACAAGTCTCTCTTTTTGAATATAATTTGCGTTTTTATTGTCGGTTACGCTTTCGCTTTTAGCCACAACGCTTAGTATATGATTTTTCACATTGACATTTATACTGCTCTTTTTTGAGCCCGGGATTTCAACCGTGATGATATACTTATCCCCCGCATCTTTCATATCCAAAGCCGGAGATAGAGAAAAATCTTGAAAAAAACGGTCAAAATCGGGATCATTTTGAAACTTTGCGTTAAAACTGCCAAATACTCTATTCATCTCCTCTTGCATCTTTTGAAACTCTTTAAAGGGATTTATCATGACGGCGTTTGGAGAAATTTGAGCAAAAGAGGCACCGCCGCCGCTACTGTTTGCAGAACTATTTATAGGGCTTCTTTGTTGCTGTTTTATCGGCTTGTAGTATGAGTATTGATTTTTGATTTGTTGATTCATCTTGTAAAGATAATAACCTTCAATACCTACCGCCAAAACAAGTATCAAAGTAAGTATGATTAAGATTTTATCTCTCATTGTTTACCTCCTATGGTTTGTGAAATTATAAACCAAGGAGGTAAATCAACGGTAAATACTATTTTATCTTTTTTATCGTACAGCCGTTTTTGTTTACAACATTCAAAAAAGGCGTATTGGGACATTTGTCGTAAAGGTCAATAACACCGTCTTTATCGCTATCCAAAGCACATCCATATTTATCCACCAATGCTAAAGACGGAGTATTAGGACAAATATCCAAGCTATCCACCACTCCGTCATTATCGCTATCTATCTGCGAAGGATTAGGATTTGCACATCCTGAAAATATGACCAAAGCAATAACCAAGATATAAAATCCAACACTTTTTATACCCACTTCACTCTCCTTAAATATTTTAACTTATCTGCACCGATATTACCATCCGCCACCGCCATGACCACCGCCTGCACCTCCGGCACCGCCACCCATACCTCCGGCACCATCACCCATGCCTCCAGCTTCTCCAGCACCGCCTATACCACCAACACCATCTAATCCTCCAAACCCAGCACTACCACTCGTGCTACCGCTCATACCCAAAGACGCACCAAAACTACCTTTTGTACTATCAGTAGAATCGCTGTTTTTAGTTGCTTGAACTCCCATTTTACTGCTATTTTCTTTATCAAGCCTCATTTGAGCTTTTTGTTGTTCTATTGACATTTCAATTTGACCAATTTTTGTCGCTCTCTCTTCAGCATTAAGCTTGCCAAGTTTAGCTTTTATAGCATTCATATATCTGTATCTATTTCTAACATGGGCTTGCTCCATCTTTTGCACCAACTCTTCTACGCTTAAAGACGACAAATCAGTTGTCTCGGTAGTCTCGGTTGTAGTTGTACTATCCGTCGTAGCGGATGTCTCATCTGTTGTAGCCGTAGTCTCTGTGGAAGTTGTCGTCTCGGTTGTTGCCGTAGCATCAGTCGTATCGGTACTAACCGCCGTATCCGTTGCTGATGCAGTATCCGTTGAGGTCGAAGTATCGGCCGCATTGGCACCTATAAAACCAACTATCGCTAAAGATAGTAATATTTTCTCAAATCTCATTTTGAACTCCTTATTTTTTTACATCGGAATTATAAAATAAAATTGTTACTCAAGTGTTAGTTCAACAGTAGTGCCTTTATCTTTTTGACTTTCAATTTTTATTTTTATACCAAGTTCATCACATAGCTTTTTTACTATATTCATACCGATACCTATCCCCCTATCATTTTCCTTATAAAATCTTTCAAATACTTTCGAAATATCTTTTATACCTATACCGTTATCTTTTATCACCAATCTATCTTCTTTTATCTCTATATCAATCTTAGGGTCTTTTAGTGAAGCGTATTTGCATGAATTTGACAAAATATTGTCCAATATTCTAATAAACGCATCTTTGTCACTATCATAAATCACACTTTTACCATAAACTTCTATCTTTATAGAGGGGTATAGCTTTCTAAAATAATCAACTCTTTGTAAAACTATCTCATATATATCAAAACTATTCTTTTGAGGATGAAAACCTCTTATCTCTGCTTCAAAGTTCTTATACAACGATAGTATTCTATTTGCACTTATCTCTATCCTCTCTAATTCATCGGAAGGATTTTTCCTCATAAGATATTTGGTGTTTAACAAGATTGTAGTTATAGGGGTATTTATATCATGAATAACATCTTTCAAAAAATCCTCTATCAAATCTACCGCCTTTTTCATGGGTTTTAAAGCATAATAGGCATAAAGTAGCGATAAAAACAAGATAATTATAAGCGCGACGATGTAAAGCAAACCGATTTTATATCTTATTTTGGCTATATCATTTTCATATCTATCTTTGGGGTAGATTATCTTGAGTAAACTTTTACTCTTTTTGGATATATAAAAAAGCGCATAAACCTCTTTATCGGTTATATATAATCTACCGATTTTCTTATGAGGATCTTTTTTGACAATAGTAGCTATAAATTTATTGCCTTTGAAGTTGAAGTTATACTCTTTCATTTGAGATAAAATGTTGCCATTTAAAACACTTATTTGATTTTCATAATATAGATACGATATCACAAAAGAGAGTATCGATAAAACTATAAAAAATATCGAAAATATCTTTAAAAAGGACTCTTTTTCATAGTTTTTCAAGCTTGTACCCTACCCCTCTGACATTTACGATATTCAATCCCAACTCTTTTTTAAGCTTATTTATCTGCACTCTCAGAGCTACATCGGAAGGTTTTTGCATAACCTCATACAGCCTCTCTTTATGAACGATTTTATTGATATTTTCAAGAAACAGCAAAAGAATTTTTTTTGACACTTCACCAAGTTCAAGCTCTTTGGAATTTTTAAACACGATGTCATCTTCAACGCTATATTCGATATCTCCGTACTTTTCATAAGGATTGTATTTTTTTAAAATAGCCTCTATCCTTATCAAAAGCTCATCCATGTCAAAAGGCTTTTTGATATAATCATCACACCCTGCATCAAAACCTTTCGATACCGATTTGATATCTTTTAAAGCCGTTATAAAAAATGCCGGAGTCTTATCTCCCGCCTCTCTTAAATCATGCAAAAGATCTATGCCGTTACCGAAAGGAACATTTATATCAAAAAGATACAAATCATACTTTTTATCATAAGTCAAATCTATAGCTTCATCGGCATTTTTAGCCAAATCCACCTCATATCCTTCATCCTCAAGAAGAGACTTGAGAGTTTGAGACAACATTTCGTCATCTTCAAGAAGAAGTACTTTATACACTATAAAATCCTTTAATTTCAAATTTTGAGTGCAATTATACCATACCGAAAAGTTAACAAAAATTTAACATAAACTATGTATAATCTCACAAAATTTTTTTTAAAGGATGTGCAATGAGAAAACTTTTGTTGGCTTGTTTGGTTCTTGGAGCTATGCTTTCAAGTTCCGTTATGGCAAAAAG
>JAADDL010000124.1 GCA_013153915.1 Campylobacterota bacterium | reverse complement strand
TATGCGAATGTTTAAATGATAATCTTCTATTTGTTAAATTTATCCAATCTCAAATAGAAAAAATTATGATTTAACAAAAATTATGCTATAATACACAATATTTAGAAAGGATTCTATTTAGCATGGATATTCAAAGAAGAGAGCCGTCAAGGCGCCCTATACCCAATTATCAAGAAATCATACTAAATAAAAAAGATTTTATTGTATCAAGAACTGACTTAAAAGGATATATAACATATGCTAATGATTATTTCATAGAGATATGTGAATATGACAAAGAAGAGCTTATGGGAGTCAATCATAACATCATAAGACATCCCGATATGCCGAGAATCATCTTTAAAGTTTTGTGGGATAGAATAAAAGGCGGAGATAAAGTTTTTGCTTTTGTAAAAAATTTAACCAAAACCGGAAAATTTTACTGGGTTTTAGCTGAAGTCGAACCTGCGAAGAAAAATGGAGAAATTATCGGCTACTACTCTTTTAGAGTGAGGGCTCCAAGATATGCTCTAAAAGAGATATCCGAAGTCTATAAAATGCTCCTTGAAGCCGAAGAAGGTGGCGGCATGAAAGCCTCTAAAGAAGCGCTTGATGACTTTTTGGATACAAAAAAGCTTACTTACGACGAATATGTACAAAGATTATTTAAAAGAGGATTTGGTCTTAGAGGATTTTTAAGGGGATTTGGTAATATTTTCAGGTAACAAATATCCCTCTTCTATCATCTCTTCAACTATACTTTTAAATACCGGAACGGCGGTTAGTGATGCATAATAGTGATGTTCTTTTCTAGGCTCTCTGACTAAAACACCTATAGTATAGCGATGATTTTTATCATTTGCGAAACCGAAAAAGGAGCTGTTATACAAATCGGTATATCTTCTTTTTCTAACTATATGTGAAGTTCCGGTCTTGCCTCCTATTTGCAATCCTTCTATTTTTGCGGCTACTCCTGTACCCTTTTGAACGGTTTTGATGAGTATCTTTTGCATTCTTTTTGCTACATCTACCGGTATGACTTGCAAGTATGTTTTTGCCCCTAAATAGCGTTTTGTTCCGTATGGGTCTTGATAATATTCGGCAATCCTAGGAGAGACGGCTCGTCCTTTGTTATTGAAAATATTATAAATCTTCAAAAGTTGCATAAAATTTGCCTCTATACCGTAGCCGTATGCGGTTACGGCTTTATATATCTCACTTTTCAAACGAGACAATCTAGGCATAACACCTCTGTGTTCATATGGTAAGTCAACTCCGCTTTTTTTCGTAAAACCAAACTTTTTAAGTCCGTTATAGTAGTCTATATAGTTCAGTTTTTGCGCAAGCTGAGAGATACCGACATTACTGGAGTGAACTATAACATCTTCCGCACTTAGCCAGTTAAAATTGTGAGAATCCCTTATAATCTTTTTGCCTATCTTATACTTTCCTCCGTAAATCTTTACCAAATCATAAGGGTTAACAAGCTTTTTTTCAAGCAAAAGCGAAAATATGACCGGCTTCAAAACCGAACCCGGCTCATAAGCAAACTCAACTGCGGTTACATTTAGATTTGGATACTGTTTTTTTAAAATTCTTGAGGGATTGTATCTATTTGACGACGCCAACATCAAAACCTTACCCGTTTTACTCTCCATCACACAAGCTATAATCTCTTTTGCCTGAAGCTCTTTTTTGTAACTATCAAGCATATTTTCGACTATCTTTTGAAGTTTCAAAGAGATATTTAGATGCAAGTCCGCACCGTCAACCCTAGTGATGATCTCGCTATCTCCGTTTAATATGATATTGCCGGCAATATCTTTGCTACCTTTTATCATGCCGTCTTGAACGGGATTTAGGATATCGTTATAATACTTCTCCAGCCCTTTAACGCCGTAAATCTTTGTTATCCTATTTTTTTCATACTTCCTAACATAACCGACTACCGGAGTTAAAATATCTTTGTAGTTATAGACTCTATACTCTCCGCTTTCGACTATATTTAAACCGTGCAAAAAAGTTATACCGCTTTTTTTATCCTCATAGGAGATAAAAACCCCGAGTCTATAGAGTTTTCTAGCTAATTCTCTTAATCTTTGGGCACTTATCGCATCTATCTTATAGGATAAAACTACGGTTCCGAAATATGAATTTATACTTTTTTTTATATCTTTTATACTCTCTCCGCTATATAAAGAAAAAAGCTTTATGAATATATCTTTTTTATCGGGATTGATATTTCTCGTATCGACTACGGCTTTATATAACTTCTTGCTTCTAGCTACGGTATAGCCGTTTTTGCTAAGAATACTACCTCTTAAAGCGTTATTGACATCTTTTGCGTATAGTCTTGGAAGTCTTCTGTCTATCCTAGCCCAATAAAGCAAAGTTACGGCAAAGATAACAAAGCCTATAACCAATAGAAAAAATAAAAAAGGAATTTTGGCGTTTTTGTGTTGAGTATTAGGCATATTTTAAGTGCTACATCTGCGTTCTTGCCAACTCTTTATAAGCGTTCAAAGCTTTATTTCTAACTTCAAGCGTCAATTTCATACTCATCTCCGCTTTATTTATTGCGATTGCGGCTTGATGTAAATCTTTTACATTTCCAGTTGCTATATCTTTTACCGCTTCATCACTCTTTTTTTGCAACGAATTTAGCTCTCCCAATGTCTTATCGAGAATCGAAGAAAAATTATTATCGCTCTTTTGTGTCTCTTGCGAGCTGTTTTGTATCTTGGTTACACCGTTTATACTTTTTACAGTAGCGTTATTCAATCTAATTCTCCTATGCCTGTAGCATTCCGATAGCGCTTTGCGCCATCGCTTTCGTGCTTTGAAAAGCGGCAACATTTGCCTGATAAGCCCTCGTAGCCTCTATCAAATCGGCCATTTCGACAACCGGATTTACATTTGGATATGCTACATACCCATTCTCGTCAGCATCCGGATTGGACGGGTCATACTTCATCTTAAAAGGCGAATCGTCTCTAACCACTTTATCAACTTTTACCGCCATTATAGCAGGATTTGCCTTTAGAGACAAGCTTTCTTCGTCAAGAGGATTTTCACTCTCCAAAAAACTGTCCTCTTTTTCCAATTTTTTATTTAACTCTTTATCAAAACCTATGGCTTTAAATATCACTTCTCTTCTTCTGTAAGGACCGCCTTCGCTTGTTCTGGTAGTGTTTGCGTTGGCTATATTGGAGCTTATTAAATTTATCCTAAATCTTTGAGCCGAAAGTCCGTATCCGCTTATATCAAAACTACTTAAAAACGACATTGCCTCTCCTATACTTTAGATGAAGCGTCCAAAACGCTTCTAAATATCGAGCTATTTCTTCTCATAGCCGCTATAGTGGCGTTATACATCATCTCATTTTTTGCGAGTTCCGTAGTCTCCACATCAAGGTCGACCGTATTGCCGTCATTTCTCATATCTTGACCGTCTCTAAAAAATACGACGGCACCTTCCAAGTCGTCATCGTACAAAGGGTTAAGATGCTTAGAGTCGGTCTTTGCGAGTTTCAATCTCTTCTCTTTAGTCGTACCGTACAATTTATCGACCTCTTTTTGTAAAGCGCCGGCAAAATCTATGTCTCTTGCTTTGTAGCCCGGCGTATCGATATTGGCAATATTGCTAGAAATCAAATCCGCTTTTATAATCCTATAGTTTAAAGCCTTTGACGCTATGGCATTTGCTTTACTAACTTGAAACGGCATATTCAACCTTTTATTTTTTTATACACTATAACAAGCAAAAATCATTCCCAAAAAAAATGATATAATTCATATAAAAAATGGAGAAAACATGAAAAAAATAGTACTTATCACACTTTTGTCGCTTTTTTGGTCGCTATCTTTGCAAGCTGTAAAAATCGACGGAGTGGAACTCGATAAAAATATAACTATCAACAACCAAAAATTGACACTAAACGGAGCGGGTACGAGAAGCGTATTTTTTATAGATGTTTATGTCGGAGCTTTATATCTAAAAAACAGATCGCAAGACTCAAACAAGATAATAAACTCCAACGAACCTATGGATATCAAGATGGTTATCACTTCATCTTTAGTAACAAGCAAAAAGATGGTAAGCGGACTGCTTGACGCTTTTAAAAAAGCTGAAAAATCGGGTTACAAAGCCGACAAAGATAGCGTTGAAAGATTTTTAAAAGTTTTTCAAAAAGATATTTCCAAAAAGGACACTTTTGACATTTTCGCAAATAACCGACAAATGTATCTCTTTAAAAACGGCAAACTTTACGACACTATCGACTCCGACAACCTCAAAAAAGCCGTATTTGCTATCTGGCTTGGAAAATATCCGGCACAAGAGAGTTTAAAAGAAAAGATGCTAGGACACTAACTAGTGCAAACTGATAAGTATCTATTTTTATTTGTCGTTACCCTAATAGGGATAGCGATAATCTTCTCATTTTCTCTTCCGGCATTTACCGTATTAAGATACGACTATAACGAGTTTCACTACCTTGTAAGAGAGTTTTTCGTAGGAATTCTCTCTATTTTGGTAATGTGGAGCCTATCAAGACTTGACCCCGATAAATATCTAAACAAGATAGG
>JAADDL010000076.1 GCA_013153915.1 Campylobacterota bacterium | reverse complement strand
TATAAATATAAAAGAGAAGTTGCCGTCGCTTGTGTTGATGGCGCTTTCAAAAAAGAGTATGATCTTATCTTGATACAACTCTCTAACTTTTTTATATATCGCTATGGGAGCGAGTTGGTCAAATAAAACGGTTCTAAACTCAACCATCGGCACTACTTGATAACATATATAAATGCGGCTTTATTGATTTTTTGTTTAATTTTATTTATGCTATTTCTTGCCGCTTTTTTATTTATATATGGACCTATTAAAACCTTGGTAGCGGTTCTGCCGGATATTTTAACGGGATATAAAGTATATTTATATCCTGCTTTCGTGATTTTCTCAAGATATTTTTTATCCGGTTTTCCTTTGAAAGTGATTCCGACTTGTATGTATACCGATTTTTTAATTTTTTGCTTTTTCGGTTTGGTTGTTTTTATTTTTTTAGGTATTTTTGTATGCTTTTTAATCTTTTTTTGTATATTTTTTGTTTTTGCCTTTACTTTTGCAATTTTTTCATCTTGTTTTGCTTTGTGTGTGGCAAATTTATCTACCTTTTCTTTTTCTTTTTCTTTTATTTTTTTCACCATAGCATCAAAATTATTTTTTTCCGTGTCGTTGTTTTCCTCGATAATCGGTACTTGTTTAAATAATTCATCTTTGACTATTGGTTTTTCCACCTTTGTTGCAGGTTCGGGAGGAAGTATGATGTTAAAGTTATTTTTTTTGACCTTGGGTTTGTTTATAAGCTTCATGCCGGCTAAGATTAGTAAAAAAAGGATAATCAAAACAATACTTAATAACAGTATTTTTTTCATTTTGGAGGTTCTCCCCGTATTTTTATCTAGCATAATATCGCTTAATTCATGTTTTTCTTCCATCGTTGACTCCTTTTTTACATATGTCTCGACCAAGACGACCCTCTCTCTTTTTTATAAACTTCATAAGGTAGTATCAGTATATTAAATTCTCTCGGGATATTCGGGTCGGGAAACATTTTCCACTGTCTTGGCATCTTTTGCTGAAGTTTTGCCGACAAAAGCTTTGCCAGTTGATAACCTTCTTGTAGTGTAGTGTGACCTTTGTGAACGTAAAGATGAAGATGCCCTTCCGTTTTACTTTTGTATGCCGTAAAGTTGATATACCCTTCCTCTCTTAACATCAGTTGGGCTCGATGCCAAAATCTCTCAGGGTCTCTGCCGTTGTAGTCAAAGACAATATTTTCCACTATATCTCTGTCGCTTATGAGAGAGTGGGCTACAGTGATCTTTCTATCGGCATGGTCGTTCATAACGCTTCTTGTGAGCATTTTATCAACTTTTTCAAATTTGTCAAAAAAAGTTTTGCCTTTATAGGTTATTCTATTGGCAATACCGTCTTTTTTAACATAGTAGTATTTGGTAATCATCTTTATAAGGGTCGTATCTACACTATACAAAATATATCCTTAATATGTTGGTCTATCATATATTATAAAATTTTTCGCCATATTTTTCAACTCTTCTTTGATGGATGCTTGAAGTTTAGTATTGTTTATATCATCAAGCACATCTGCAATCTTATTGGCTATCAGTTCAAACTCTTTCTCTTTCATGCCTCTACTTGTCAAAGCGGGTGAACCTATCCTGATGCCGCTTGTGACAAACGGACTTCTTGTTTCTCCCGGCACCGTGTTTTTATTGACCGTGATACCTGCGTTGCCTAGAGCTATATCGGCATCTTTCCCGCTAAAATCTTTATCAAGGAATGAAACGAGTATGAGGTGGTTGTCGCTTCCGCCGCTGACTACATTGTATCCTCTTTTAAGTAAAACATCGGCAAGAACTTTTGTATTGGCTTTTACCTGTTTTGCATACTCTTTCCAAGAGGGTTTTAGATTTTCTTTAAAGCCTACGGCTTTAGCGGCTATGACATGCACCAAAGGTCCGCCTTGGATACCCGGAAATATAGCGCTATTTATCTTTTTAGCCAAATCTTCGTCGTTTGTTAGTATGAGTCCGCCTCTTGGTCCTCTTAAAGTTTTATGCGTTGTCGTGGTGACGACATGACAGTGAGGAAACGGATGAGGATGTTCTCCCGCAACGACCAATCCGGCTATGTGAGCCACATCGGCAAACAGATAAGCTCCGACTTCGTCCGCTATCTCTCTAAATTTTTTAAAGTCTATCTCTCTTGGGTATGCGCTAGCACCGCATACAATAAGCTTGGGCTGGACTATCTTTGCTATCTTTCTAACTTCGTCATAATCGATAAAACCCTCCTCATTGACTCCATAGAAAAAGCTTGAGTATGTTTTTCCCGAACTGCTTACTTTTGAGCCGTGAGTTAAGTGTCCGCCTTGGCTTAGATCCATACCGAGTATCTTATCGTATGGTTTTAAAAGAGCTTGATAGACTCCTTGGTTGGCTTGAGAGCCTGAGTTTGGCTGAACATTGGCAAATTTGCAGTTAAATAGTTTGCAAGC
Source organism: Campylobacterota bacterium (assembly GCA_013153915.1). GTDB lineage: Bacteria > Campylobacterota > Campylobacteria > Campylobacterales > JALSKU01 > JALSKU01. The sequence goes on along the minus strand of JAADDL010000076.1, from coordinate 2,173 downwards.
TCTATCGATGGCAAGTTGCTCCACTTTGTCCGCATACTCACATCCGCCATAGTATCGTTTGTTGGGATAACCCTCTGCGTATTTGTTGGTAAATACGCTACCCATAGCCTCCATAACGGCAGGATATGTAAAGTTTTCGCTCGCTATCATCTCAAGATGTTCGCTCTGTCTTTTTAACTCCAATTCACAAAGTTCGTAAATCTCCGGGTCGTTTTCTTTCAAAAAACTCATTTATCTTCCTTTTTATTGTTTTCTAACGGTCTCATTGCCGGAAATAGTATAACATCCCTGATGGATTGTTGGTTGGTTAAAAGCATAGTAAGTCTATCTATGCCTATACCTTCTCCGGCTGTCGGAGGCATAGCGTAGCACAATGCTTTGACATAATCCTCGTCCATTTCATGAGCTTCGTCGTCTCCGGCGTTTTTCGCGTCTATCTGAGACTTAAATCTTTCATATTGATCCAAAGGATCGTTAAGTTCGTTAAAGCCGTTTGCTATCTCTTTGCCCGCACAAAATAGCTCAAATCTTTCTGCTATATTTGGGTCTTCGTCGCTTCTTCTTGAGAGTGGGCTTATCGAGATAGGAAAGTCCATCACAAAAGTCGGATTTATAAGTTTATCCTCTACGAAATTATCAAAAAGCTCCGCTTTTAAATGTCCTAAGTCCAGCCCCTCTTTTATCTTTACGCCGTTATCTTTTAAGAAAGTTACTATCTTTTCTTTGTCGTTTATGATCTCTCTTGGGATTTTGCCTATATCCACCAAAGAGTCGTCGTATGTTATCTTGGCAAAAGGAGCGCTAAAGTCTATCTCCATATCGGCGTACTTTAGCTTGGTAGGCAAGTTTAACTTTTTAAGTAACTCCAAAAACAGCTCTTCGGTTAAAGCCATAAGGTCTTTGTAGTTGTGGTATGCCCAGTAAAACTCTATCATAGTAAATTCGGGGTTGTGGGTAAGGTCCATACCTTCGTTTCTAAAGTTTCTATTTATCTCAAAAACCGCCTCGAAACCTCCGACTATAAGCCTTTTTAAGTATAGCTCGGGCGCAATTCTAAGGTATCTTTCGACTCCTAAAGCGTTATGATATGTCACGAAAGGCTTGGCGTTGGCTCCGCCGGCGATAGGGTGCATCATAGGGGTTTCCACCTCTAAAAAACCCTTTCTTTCGAAAAAGGCTCTGATGGTGCTTATGATGATGCTTCTGGTTTTAAATACCTTTGCCACCTCTTTGTTCATGATCATATCGAGGTATCTTTGTCTATATCTAAGCTCCTTATCGCTAAGACCGTGGAATTTTTCCGGTAGAGGCGTGATGGCTTTTGAAGCCAACTGCAACTCTTTTGCGTGTAAAGTAAGCTCTCCAGTTTTCGTAACGAACGGAAAACCGCAAACTTTGATGATGTCTCCAACCTCTATATATTTTTTGATATTTTTAAACCACTCTTCTCCAAGAGCATCTCTAGCGATATAGACTTGTAAAACACCCTCGTCATCTTCTATCTTTAAAAAGGCGGCTTTTCCCATAAGCCTTAAAAACTTTATCCTTCCTGCTACGCAGCCGCTTTTTTCTTCGTCTCTTTTGCTTTCGCTCTCTTTAACATAATCGAATTTTTCCAAAAACTCAACGGTTGATAACTCTTTTTTGATATTGTGAGGATAGGGATTGATGCCTAACTCTTTTAACTCTTTTGATTTTTGAACTCTTTGTAATTCATACTCGTTTAATTCCAACTACTTTTCCTTTTTGTTCTTTTTTCTACACTCTTTGCAGATGCCGTGAAGTTGCAAAATATGACTTTTGATCAAAAAATCATACTTTGCAGCTATCTCTTCTTGTCTTTTTTCTATCTCTTCATCTTCAAACTCTATGATCTTCCCGCATAAATCACATATCAAGTGGTCATGATGGCGGATCGCTATCTCATACTTTTTGCCTGATTGTCCGAAAGATATGGATGTGATGATGTCGGATTCTTCAAGCAAGTTTAGGGTTCTATATATGGTAGCTATACCTATGTTTAGATTTGGATACTCTTTTTTTATCTTTATATACAACTCTTCGGGAGTGAAGTGTTGGTCGTTGTTGTATAGTATCTTTAAGATAACTTCCCTTTGAAGAGTATATTTTAAATTTTTATTTTTTAAAACAGTTTTGAAAAAATTTATCAATT
>JAADDL010000096.1 GCA_013153915.1 Campylobacterota bacterium | reverse complement strand
CGCCTCCTCTTCCAAATCCTCTCATTTTTCCCTCCTATATAGTTTTTCTTTTTTGTGAGATTAAAACTTTTTGATGCAACAAAGCATCGACCACTTTTCTCCTAGCCTCGGTAATCACGCGTGAAAAGGTTGTTCTTGAGATACTCATCATATCGGCAGCCTCTTGCTGATACAATCCTTCAAAGTCAGATAGCCTCAACGCTTCAAGCTCGTCATCATAGAGTATAATCTCTTCGAGATCTTCGGCTCTTTTGCCGCACGGCTTAAAACACAAACCGTCATGGTCTATCCTGATGTGTCTATGTTTTCTTCTTCTGCCGATACCTCTCATAAGACTCCTTTTGAACATATGTGCGAAATTATAACGAACATATGTTCAAAAGTCAAGAGCAAAATGAAATTTAGTGCTTTTTGAAGTTTATAAAAATAATATATGATTGTTTAAAAGAATATTTAGCATATTAATTGTATAATAAAAATGTATTGTATAAAATTTGTGAATGCTCATTCATAAATTTTATACTACATTTATGGTAAAGATATAATAATTCCATATAAATTTTACTAAACACAGGAGAGAAGTATGAAAAAATTGATTTCACCGGTGCTTATTGGCTTGCTTTTTGCGGCAGGAAGTGCAAATGCCAGTGAGGCTGAGCTTAAAAAAGAGATAGAGCAGCTTAAAGCTCAGATGCAAGAGCTTAAAAAAGCTCAGGCAAAGATAAACATCACCGCTTTAAAAAGAGAGATAAGCGAAGTAAAAGCTCACGACGGACACGATAATATAAAATGGAATGCTGATTTTAGAACAGCTTTTGATTATATTAGCTATGAGCACCAAAGTGGCAAAAAAGATACCAATGGAATTTTCACAAATAGACTTTGGCTAAATATGGCTTATGCTCCGAATGATAATTTGGCATTTTTTGCAACACTAAGTTTTTATAAAACATATGGACAGCAGTTAGGAGCAAATCAGGGATTTAACTATTTTGATTGGATTGTAAACGAGAGCGCAAATCCTTCTGATGAACTTAGAGTCAAAGAAGCGTATTGGCTATATAGAAACGATACGTTTTTTGGAAAAGATATACCTTGGACTGCTAGTGTAGGTCGAAGACCTGCAACGGACGGTCTTTTGGTAAATTATAGAGAAGACCAAGAGGCAAAATCTCCTCTAGGACATATTATAAATACAGAGTTTGATGGTGCAAGTGTCGGTTGGCAACTTGAAGATGTTACAGGTATTTCAGGACTTTACTTCAAGATATGTCTTGGTAGAGGTATGAGTAATGTTGAGTCTAGATATTATGGCATTACTCCAAACACAACAGGTGCAGGTGGACAATATATAGTAAATCCTAATGCAGTTGATTATACTAAGGTTGCAGGTGCGAAAACGACAGATTTGGCCGGAATTATATTTAAACCTTACGATGATGGTCAGTACTCTGTCCATACCACTTGGTTTAAAGCTTTCAATCTTCCGGGAATGGTTTTTGCCGGTATGGATGCATCTGGAACTGCACCAACTTATAATTTTGCCCAGACTGGAGATCTTGACGGAGGTGCTATTAGCTTTATTGCAGACGGTGTGGGTGATGGTATAAGCGATTTACTTGATGATACTATAGCATTTGCATCTTTTGCATATAGCAAAACTCATCCTAAAAATGGCATGAATATGCTTGGAAGTGATGATTCTGAGACAGGTACATCTTTTTATATAGGGGCAAATTGGCCATGTATGCTTATGGATGACGCAAGGATAGGTGTAGAATATAATCATGGCAGCAAATACTGGAGAAGTTTTACTTATGGAGAAGACACTCTTGCGGGAAGTAAGCTTGCTACAAGGGGTAATGCATATGAGATATGGCTAAATAAAGATTTGATGGATAAGAAATTTACTATGCAAATAAGATATACCTATATGGACTATAAATATACTGGTAGCAACGCATTCTTTGGCGATGGTGGAAAGCCTTATTCTATAGATGACCCAACATTGGCAGCAATGGGTGTAGACCCAGTCGATAAAGCTCAAGATATAAGAGTTTATCTAAGATATAGATACTAGCAAATCAAAAACGGGGCAGATTTATTTGCCCCGTTTCTACTTTAATCTCCAAGATATAGTTGTCTTGGTCTTGCAATTTTTGCTTTCGGATCTTTTTTAAATTCCATCCACTGAGATATCCAGCCTACCGTTCTACCTATGACAAATATAGCAGTAAACATATTTCTCGGAATTCCAAGAGCGCTCAAAATAACACCTGAGTAGAAGTCGATATTTGGATATAGATTTCTCTTTACAAAATATTCGTCTCTTAAAGCTATCTCCTCTATCTTATGAGCTATCTCTAGAAGTCTTGAGTCAAGTTTCAACTCCTCTTTTAGTTGATCTTGGAGTTTTTTAAGTATCTTTGCTCTTGGGTCGAAGTTCTTATAAACTCTATGTCCAAACCCCATAAGTCTAAACGGATCATTTGGATCTTTAGCTTTTTTTATGTACTTATCTACATTTTTAACATCCCCGATCATTTCAAGCTGGGCTATCACCGACTCATTTGCTCCACCGTGAGCTCTTCCCCATAGAGCGTTTATACCTGCGGATATGGCTGCGTAGGGGTGCGCTCCCGTGGATGCAACCGTTCTAACCGTTGTGGTGGAAGCGTTTTGCTCGTGATCGGCATGAAGAGTAAAGATGGTATCTAAAGCTTTAACTTCGATCTCTTTTACGGTTGTAGGCGCTATTTGACCAACTTCTCTATGAAATTTACCGCCCGGATATGCCCTCATCATATATAAAAAGTTTTCCGTGAAGTATCTATCGATATCCGGATAGATAAGAGGAATACCTAAAGTTCTTCGGTAAGCTATTGCTGATAGAGTAGGAATCTTTGCTATTATCCTTGTAGCCATCTCTTCAAAACCTAGATCATCCGTTATATTTAGATGGTCAAAATAAAAAGCCGATAATGCAGTGACGGCAGAAGATAACATAGCCATAGGATGGGCGGTTCTTGGAAAGGCATTAAAAAGATTTTTAAACCCCTCGTCTACGAAAGCTCTATGTCTAAGCTCGTTATCAAACTCTAAAGACTGCTCTTTTGTCGGCAGTTTTGCGTGCAAAAGAAGATAACAAATATCGATATAGTTGTGCTCTTTTACAAGATCTTCGATCTTATAGCCTCTATATCTTAGCTCACCCTTTTCTCCATTGATAAATGTGATTTCGGATTTGCAACTGGCGGTAGATGTAAAACCCGGATCAAAGGTAAACATTCCGCTATCTTTGTAAAAAGATCTTATATCCACTACTTTAGGACCCCTTGTGCCTTCTAAAATGGGGTATTCGTAGGTCTCCTCTCCTATTTGAATCTTCGCTGTCTTAGACATGCCGACTCCTTTGTATTGGATTTGAAGCATAAAACTAAATTATATCATATTATTTTTCCGTACCGCTTAATATGGGTACGAAAAGGCACTCTTGCAACTCCTCCTTTTTTATCTTTGGTCCATCTTTTGTAAATCTTGTGATGATATGTCTATCTTTTGTGTCTATAGGAGCTACCAAGATACCCCCGTCTTTTAATTGGTCGAAGATTTTGCTCGGTATCTCTTTTGCCGCGGCGGAAAACAGTATCCTGTCGTACGGCGCGAAGCTGCTCCAGCCGTTTTGACCGTCATCGCACCTTACGTTTATGTTGTGAAATCCAAGCTTTTTAAATCTCTCTTTCGCCTCTTTTGAGAGTTTTTCAATCCTTTCGATGCTAAAAACCCTTCTGATGAGTCTGCTTAAGATAGCCGCTTGGTAGCCGCTACCGCAACCTATCTCAAGAACGCTATCGACACTTTTGTCTATCATCAAAGCTTGGGTCATTTTGGCAACCGTCAAAGGTGAGCTTATCCATTGATTGGATGAGAGAGGAAGCGCGTCAAGCTTATAGGCGAAATGTTTAAAGCCCGCAGGCACGAACAACTCTCTTTTTACCGAAGCTATCGCCTCTTTTACCGACTTTTCCAACGGAAAGACTCTGTCTATCTCATCCGCCATTCTTTTACACTTTTGAAGTTCTATCTTTTCAATCATTTTATTCCTACATCCAAATATCGTCTCATCTTTTTTATCTCTTTTAAGTCTATATTTTTTTCAAGGTAATTTTTTCTATCGTCTTTATAGATATCTCCAAAAGGTGAGCTTATGAGGGAGTTTTTTGCCATATCGCTGTTTGCGCTGTTGGAGACTACTACAAAGCATTGATTTATCACCGAAAGCGAGTTTGCTATGATTTGAAGTTGCTTTTTTCTGGGCTTGCCCCACAAAGAGGGTACAAGTATGATGTCTGCCCCTTTTAACTTTTCCCACAACTCTATAAATCTTAGTTCAAAACAGATCAAAACTCCATATTTTATGCCCTCTATCTCGATGATTTTAATATCCTCTTTTTTGCCTTTTGTGAAGTATTTATGCTCGTCTCCCAGCTTAAAAAGCTCATATTTATCTCTTTGGTATATGAGTTTTTGGTCGTGTATCAGTTTGGCTCTATTGTAAAAGTTGCCGTTTTCTTCCTCTATCATGCTTAGACATAGAGTTTTATCTTTTGTGAGTGAAAGAAGCTTATTTTCTATATTTTTTGAAAAGTTTGCCGCTTTTTTCATGTCTTTATAGCAAAAGTTGCTAAGGCAAAGCTCCGGAGCCGT
>JAADDL010000168.1 GCA_013153915.1 Campylobacterota bacterium | reverse complement strand
TCTTTGTCACTAAACTTCGAAGCTCTATATGTTAAAAAGCCCAAAGATGCCAAAAACGAAAAGTGGGCGGCATTAAACCACAGGTCGCTAATCCCCCCAATGATATTGATATAAAAGTGAAATAGCGATATACCCATCGCATAATAGACCAAATAGGGTTTTATTTTCTCTTTTGATATTCCCATTGTATTTCCTTTGTGTAGAAATTTGCCGCCAAAAAAGGCGGCAAATCATATAGCGTAGAACTATTTAGCTATCAATCTATCAGGTATCTTTATACCTTTTTCTCTATAAAATTTCGCTGCTCCCGGATGCAAAGGCATAGGCAACCCGTCTATAGCTTTTTGCAAACTCATAGCGAGTGTAGCTTTGTGTACGCTATGCAAAAACGGAAGGTTTTCATAGATGGTTTTTGTCAAAAGATATACAACCTCTTCGGGAGTATCTTTCGTACAAACTAAAAGATTTGGCTGAGCTATAGTGTGAACATCTTTTTTAAGACCCGGGTAAGTTCCCGCTTTTATGATATATCTTGTCCAAACGGGATATGAAGCTTGTATCTTTTTAAGATTATCGTCACTAAATTCTAAGATAGTTATCTTGTCCGCACCTATGGTGGCAAATGCGTTTGTTACGGCACTTGCAGGAGGACCGGCAGGGATATTCATACCGTCTATCTTTCTATTTTGCAACGCTTTTGCACTTGGAGTATAGCCAAGATACTGCAAGTCCATTTTATTGTAGTCGATACCCAAAGTCTTTAGTATCGTCTCTCCGGAAACCCTCGTTCCGCTATTTCTTTTACCTATGGAAAACGGCTTTCCGTATAGATTTTTCATATCCATTATGTTGTTTGTAGGGGCATACTCTTTGTAAACTACAAAGTGTTCAACATTTTGCCAAAGCATAGTGATACTTCTTAGATTTTTTCTTGGATGACCCTCGTACTTGCCCTTTCCCTGCCAAGCCATAGAGCCGAAAAGTCCTTGAAGTATTCCAAAATTTACCTCTCCTTTATCGAGCATATCGACATTTTCACCGCTTCCGGCACTTGTGATAGCTGAGAAGGTCATTTTGTATTTTTTCGCCAATTTCAAACTTGCTATAGTTGCTATACCTACACCGACCGGATAGTAAGTTCCGCCCGTGCTTGCCGTAGCAATGATAAACTTTTGCTCTTTTTTGCCCGCATTGGCTCCACTAATCAATCCTGCCGCCACAACTGAGGTTATCAGTAGCTTTTTAAGTATCGACATACCTACTCCTTAAAATTTTATTTTAAAGAAGTATATCATAAAATTTCAAAATTGTTTCAAAAAAATTGAAATAAAATTAATTTTTTTCAACTAGATAACCAAAGCCTTTTCTTGAAATTATAAAATCATCATCGGCTATCTTGTCTTTTACCCTTTTCATGGTGGTTCTCAAAGTTGAATCGGAAATATCCTTTTCGCTCCAAATAAATCTCTTTAAATCTTCATTTGTTACGATTTTACCCAGACTATCGATAAGCTTCTCTATCAAAAGGGACTCTTTTTTAGAAAACTTGACACTTTTATTGTCTTTATACAGAGTTTTTGTAATAGTATCGTAGCTATAAGTTTTATTGAGGTGTACTAAGTGTCGGGCATCTTTTTTCTGGTCTAAAGCGTTTTGTTTTATCTTTTTAAGCAACTCTATCATGCTGTCTATATCAAGCGGCTTGACAAAATATCCGGCTATATTTAAACTGATAGCTTTTAGCAGATAATCCTCATCTTTATATGCGGAAACAATGATATATTTTTGATCGTTTTTAAGTTTTGTTATCTCTTCGACCATGCTTAAACCGTCAAGTTTAGGCATCTTTATATCCGTGATAATGATGTCGTAAAATCGCTTCTTTTTATAATTCTCTTTGAAGATTTTAAAACCCTTCTCTCCATCCTCGGCAACATCGACAACATCGAAAATAGTGTTTAGATAAAATTTCAATATATCTCTCGCATCCCTCTCATCCTCCACCAATAACGCTCTTGTCTTATTCATATGCTTTTCTCCTTGTGAGGCAACTCGATGGTAAATACAACACCGTTTTTTATATTTTTCACCCCTATTTTTCCTTGTAAATTCTTTTCTACTATCGTTTTTGTCATATATAGCCCAAGTCCCGTACCTTGGGTCTCGAACTTGGTGGTAAAGTACGGCTCGAAAATTCTATCGATAATCTCCTTGTCTATCTCTCCGCCATTGTTTTTGATACTTATAACCACAACATCATTTTTATCTTGAATATCTATATCTATCTTAGCCTCAAAGTCCTCTCTCTCTTTTCTTTGCAATATCGCATCTTTTGCGTTATTCAAAATATTTAAAAGTGACTGTTTTAGCTCATTTTCATAATTATACAAAAATATATCATTTTTGCATATTAAATTTACAACAATTCCGTGACTTTCAAGTTGCTTCTCCACAATCCTTAATGAGGAGAGGATACACTCTTTTAACTCAAATCTATTTTTACTCTTTGAGGGTTTATAGAAATTTCTAAAATCCTCAATCGTTTGCGACATATACTCTATCTGTGTTTTTGCCCTATTGATATACTCCGAAAGCTTCTCTTTCGTAAAGTTGTTGCTTTGGCAATTATCTCTAATAAAGTGTAAGATTAGGTTGACATTATTTAGAGGCTGTCTCCACTGGTGCGATATAGAACCTAACATCTCACCCATGGATGCGAGTTTATTTTGCTGGATGATAAAGCCGTCTTTTTCTCTATTTTTAGCTATCTCCTCCTCTACTCGCTCCTTCAACTCCTCTTCGGCTTGTTTGAGCTTTGTAATATCATGAATATACCCGTAAAGATACTTAACCTCTCCAAAATCATCCTTTAAAAGCAAAACTCTGCTATATATCCACCTTATCTTTCCTCCGTTATCCACTATCCTATATATTTGAAAGAAACTTTTGCTGGATATAGCGATATGATAATCTATAAGGTCTCTTAACTCTCTCTTATCCTCTTGAAACACTATATCCATATAGTTTAGACTCTTATTTTCAAAATCTTTTTTATAATACCCGTAACTTTTGATACTGTTAGAGACAAAATCAACACTCAAATCTTTATCGTTATTCCACTTAAAGATGACTATGTGTCCATCCTCGACAAGCATCTCCACATTTAAAAGCTCTTTTGAAAGCCTTTTGTTCTTATCTATATCCATACTCATCATGAGCATTCTTTTGTAATTATCATACTCGTTTTTAAAAATCTTTCCTCGAGCCAATATCCACTTATAACCCTCGTTTTTGGTTTTTAGTCTATATTCGCATATCAGTTGCTCCTCTTTACCCTCCAAAATAGCATCAAATCTATTTTTCACCTCATCTTTGTCATCCTTATGGATAAGGTTGAACCAGTCGGCAAAAGATTTTATCTCATCTCTTCCGTATCCCGATATCTCAAGCCATTTTTTCGAAAGATATATACTGTTTTTCTCAAAGTCTATATCCCACATACCGTCATTTGAAGCAATGATAGCAAGCTCAAATCTCTTTTTCCAGTGTTGCAGGGACTCTTTTCTAAGTTGAAGTCGCCTATTGTATCTTTTAAAAACATCCTTGACAAATCTCAAGAAAATGAGAGAAAATAGCAATACAAAAGCCGAGATCAGCAATACATAAAAGAGTATTTTATAAAACATGGAGTCATAAAAGTTTTTGATACTATCCAATTTTTGGGCGCTGTTTTTCAACAATCCGCTTATATCGTATTCGATAGAGACTATAAACTTGAACTTTTTAAACAGATATATACGGTTTTTATACTTTTCAAACTCGCTATCTTTACTTTGATAATACTTTAAGATCTCATATTTTGGCTCATTTCGGTAGTGCTCTAAAACCTTTTTTGCATCATAAAACTCTTTTTTATTATAAAAGTTATAGACTCTTTTTTTTACAAAATCGTAAAACCAAATATAATCATCCCCTCTAAAAGCGTTTATAGAGGAGATTATGGCATTTTCGGTCACACCCCTCAAACTATCTATGGTAGAAAATGCCCCTATACAATAAAGCTTGCCTCCCACTTTTAAAAAATCAAAAAAACTAACTCTTACCGTTTTTTTAATATCATCTATCCAGTACTGAAAGTTTTCATCCCCTTGAGAGTAGATATACTGCAAAACAAGCTTGTCATACTTTTTACCGTCTTTACTGCCAAATATCAACTCCCTAAGATAACTAACAACCTCTTCCCCCATATAAACTTTAAAATTTTCAGTATCGAAAAAGACAAAAGTTTTATCATCTTGCATCTCTTTACTTTTCAGATAACCAACAACATCCTCTATGTTTTTGCCGTCCTCTACCATTTTATCGATATATCCTAGCGTAGTATAGAGATATTTTTGTAGATTTGATCTTGCTCCCAAAATCTTGGAGTTTACCCTCTTTTTAACATCCCTTGCAAAGTTTTGAAGTTTCTCTTTCTCCTTAAACTCCTGTTTTATTAAAAGCTGTTGTTTATAAACCTCTATCTCCCGTTCGGCTTTTGAGTTAAGCGCCACATATGAGATAAACAGCAAGATAGCCGTCAGAAGGATAATAAAAATGGCGGGTATATATGTGATGACTTTTTCAATATTTTCTAGATTATATACATTTTTCTTTTTTGACATATATGATTTTAGCATAAATTTAAATAATAGTTGTATAATTGTTTCGAAAATTTAATAAATAAGAGTAAAAATGTACGATT
>JAADDL010000177.1 GCA_013153915.1 Campylobacterota bacterium | reverse complement strand
TTTTTTACCGTCTAATAAAATCATATATAACCTTAAAAGTTTTACGATATAATACCAAAGTTGAAATTATATGGGGATAAAATGAGAGTTGCTTTTTGCTTTTTAATATTTGATTTATTATTGCTGTATGCCGATGATTCGTTTATAACAAAGATGGAGTATTCCAAAATGTTATACCAAAACCCAAGAGGCATAGGTTGCGATAAGTGTCACGGCATATACGGCAACGGCAAGATTATAGCGGTTTATAAAGAAAACGGCAAAAAGAAATATCTAAAATCACCCAAGATAAACAATCTCCCAAAAGAGGAATTTTTCAAGAGTTTTACGCTTTCGCATAAAATTATGCCAAAATATTTTTTGACTTATCAGGAGATAAATACTTTATATCTCTATCTGCAAAAAATCAAAAACGGAAAAAAAGGAAAATAGATGCAAATCACAAAATCAAAAACAGCTTTTGACGAAGCAAAAAAGGTTATACCCGGAGGAGTCGATTCTCCCGTTAGAGCGTTTAAAAGCGTCGGCGGTACGCCTTTGTTTATCGAAAAAGGAGAGGGCGCTTATATCTACGATATCGACGGCAATCGATATGTGGATTTCGTTCAAAGTTGGGGACCGCTTATACATGGACATTGCGATGAAGATATCCAAGATGCCGTTATTGACGCCGTTAAAAAGGGTTTGAGCTTTGGAGCGCCGACTACGGTGGAGACAGAGCTTGCAAAAGAGATATGCGAAATGTTCGATAGTATCGAAAAGATAAGGTTTGTCAGTAGCGGAACCGAAGCGGTGATGAGCGCTATTAGACTTGCTAGAGGATATACGAACAAAGACGATATAGTAAAGTTCGAAGGGTGTTACCATGGACACAGCGACTCGCTTTTGGTGCAAGCCGGAAGCGGTGCGGCAACCTTTGGCACTCCAAGTTCTCCCGGAGTCCCCGCAGACTTTACAAAGCACACTCTTTTGGCAAAATACAACGATATACAAAGCGTAAAAAAGTGTTTTGAAAATTCTCAAGATATCGCTTGCGTCATCATCGAACCGATAGCGGGCAATATGGGCTTGGTGCCGGCTGAGGAGGAGTTTTTGGAAGAGTTAAGAGAGTTGTGCGACAAGAATGGAGCTCTTTTGATATTTGATGAAGTTATGAGCGGATTTAGAGCGCATTTAAAAGGTGCTCAAGGATTGATAAAGACAAAACCCGATATCGTCACTTTCGGAAAAGTTATAGGCGGAGGTATGCCCGTAGGTGCTTTTGGAGCGAGAAAGGATATCATGGATAAGCTAAGTCCTGATGGTCCCGTATATCAAGCGGGAACTCTAAGCGGCAATCCGGTAGCTATGAATGCGGGATTGGCAAGTTTGGCTAAACTAAAGAAAAATCCCACCATCTACGATAAGCTTGAAATGTTGGCAAAAAGATTGACCGACGGTCTCAAAGAGGCGGCAAAACAAAACGATATACCTTTGCAAACTTGCGTAAGAGGCAGTATGTTCGGTTTCTTTTTCAATGACAAAGAGGTTAAAAACTTTGACGACGCTTTAAAAAGCGATACTAAGATGTTTGCAAAATTTCACTCTAAGATGCTAGAAAACGGAGTCTATTTAGCTTGCAGTCAGTTTGAGACCGGTTTTATCTGTACCAAGATGGATGAAAAGTTGATAGATGATGTCGTAAAAACCGCAGAAAAAGTCTTTAAAGAGATATCGTAATGGAAGAAAAACCGAAATACGGCAAGATTATAGAGGGAGCCGAACAGCTCTCTCTTGGTATCTCCATGGTTGTAGCCGTGCTTATAGGCGTAGCTTTGGGGATAGGGCTAAAAAATCTTTTCGGCATAGGATGGCTCTTTTGGATAGGGGTGTTTATAGGTATCGCCGCGGCAATACTAAATGTCTATAAAGCCTATAAAAAGCAAAAAAAAGAGCTTGACAAACTAAAGGATGATGTGAGATATAAACACTACCAATACAAAGACGATGATGACGATGACGATATCAAATATTAAAAAACAACTCCTTATCTATATCTCTTTGGATATCTTGCTAATAGCCTTTTCGTTATATAAAGGGTTGGATTTTCTTTTAAATTCGCAAGTGGCGTTTTTGACATCTCTTATGGTTACTATGCTGTCATTTTTATCATACTTAAAAAATATCAATAAACAAATAGGCTTGCTTTCAGGTCTCATAGACGATAGAGACTATATCGACGAGCTTGACGACCCTTATGAGCTATATAGTGGTGATGAAAAAAAAGATAAAATCAGCAAAGCTAAAATAACTATGAAAAACTTATCAAAAAGCAAGTCGGCGGCTTTTTCCGTATATAGGATAGTCGGTTATATCATACTTATAGCAGGCTTTATGATGCTTGTGAAGTTTGATATCTTTGCTATTTTGCCGTATATACTTGGTATATCCATCGTACCGCTGGGGACTTTATTGGGCGCTATTATAAAACCATAGGCAAAAGCACCTCTACCGTATCGGACTTGATATCCACGGAAGAGTTGGAGTTGAAGGCTATCTTTTTGATATTTTCATCGTCGCTTTTATCTCTTTTTTCACCGGATATTTTTATGGATATTATCCCGTATTTTTTATCTTGATATACGATATACTCTCCGGTAACTAAAGATAGTTTGGTTTTGATATTTTCGGAGTTTTGAAAACTTGTGTAAATCTTTGTCAAAAGCTTTAGAAACTCATCTACCTTTATGTAGATTTCCGGCAAAGTCGGATCAACAATCTTTTCATGTTTTATTTGTCGGTGTGTCGAAAAAGAGCTTATAGCCAAGTCTATGATGGTGTAAATATTGATTTTTGTACTATCTTTTTTATTTAACTCAAAAGATTTGCTCGGTTTTTTATACAATTTGATGCCTATCTTTTCATCATCTTTGTATCCTACGGTAAAACCGTAAAAACTGTATCTATCAAACTCAAGGTCTAAGATGGTGGTTTTGTAGCCGTAGGTTGGATTGGCATAAGATGAGGCTATTTTAAATATCTCTTTTGAGGGTACATATCCAAGCAGATATTGAGCTTCTTGATTGACATAAATAACCCTTTCGTTTTTATCAAAAAGTATAAAAGGGTTATAATCGTACTCCATCCACTCTTCAAAAAAGTCCATAAATCTCCTCTTTATAAGCCAATAAAGCATAATAACAATATTTTATTAAAAATCTTATTATGAATAAAAAAGCTTGATAAAAAGTCGGACTTATTTAGTAAAATTTACCAATACCGTTTTGATATATCTATTTTTTTTGTCGTAAAATTCGACTCTATATGTATCCTTGTCTTTATATATAGAGTACCTTTTTGCTATATCTTTTTTGGATATATTTATGTTTGATTCGTTTTTTTTACCTTTTTTTGAAAAACCTATCACATTCACCCTGATATCGTTATCGCATTTTACCGTAAAAGATTTTTTAGCGTTGACGGCAAAAAGATTTGTAGCGTCCGTATCTTTGCCGTCTACTACAAATGTAATCTTCGGTTTTATCTTTGATAGCTCAAAATATTCTGGTTTAAATTCAAATATTTTTTTATTGCCAATCATTGTTCGATATATATTATTATCTTTGATTACTGCACCTAAAGGATGAGAGAAAACAAAGCAGTTATTTTTTATTTTTATCGGAACAAAATTAATAAAAGGCTTTATTTGGTTTAAATCTATTTTAAATCTACCGTTTATAGTCATATTCCCATATTCTTTCAAAATCTTTTCAATATTTTTTTCGTTTAGTTTAAAATCTCTTTTGTATTTGATACCCATAACGTTCATAAACTCCTCTATGGCAAGAAGCTGATAGTAAACCTTCGTTTTCAATTCCGTTATATTTTTACTTGTTTCTATGGCAAGAGCAGGCTTATCATGAGTGATAGCAAAGTATGTTAAAGATAATTTCATCTGTTCGTCATGAAATTTTGTTTTGGTATTTTTTACCCCGAAAACATGCTTTTTACTAAATATACTACCATTTATCTTGGAGGTTATCTTTTTACAAATCTCCCCAAGATTGTCATATTTTGGTGTTTTTATATTGCTTTGGTCGATAATAAAAGCTTGCCCCCAAGCTTTTGGGTTAAATATGATGTTTTCCCACTTTTTTCTATAAAATCCATGTCCGTCATGAAGGTTTAAAACAAGATCAACCCTCTTATCGAGGATTAATTTTTTTATATCTTTTACTATTTGATAGTCGGGGTCGTTTTTATCGATATGCGCAAACTTTCTATTCATATCTTTATATATACCTCTTTGATCTCGTATATCGCTATCGAAATTTAAGTTAGGTACGACCCATAGAGTACCTTTTAGTATCTTGTAGTGCTGTATGAGTATAGAGGGTGCGAAGTAACCGCCGGGTTCGTTACCATGAATACCCCCTATAATAAAAAGCGTATCGCCTTTTTCTCTACCGTTTAATTCATATTTTTTGAAATGCAAAATAGAAGAGTTTGAAGCGACAACTAAAAATAGTAATAAAGATAAAATTTTACTCATACCGCTACTTCTCTGCCAATATCTTCACTTTATCTGCAAGTTTGATATATAACTCTTTCGGTCCGTTATATTTATAGTTTGACGCTTTGTATTTTTCATAAAAATCTATTCTAAAAAGTCTTTTGCCGTCAATATTCGGATAAGGTATGATATTGATATTTTCAAATCTAATACGTTTTTTGCCTTTTCTCGCAAAAATTATTTTTTTCATTTTCGCAAACGACTCAAAATCTTTTCCGTCAAATCTCTT
>JAADDL010000080.1 GCA_013153915.1 Campylobacterota bacterium | reverse complement strand
AAAGCTTTTTGCCATTTTAGTTTTTATATAGGGTGAGATAAATATCTCTTTTTGGGTAAAAACTACGGCAAATTTGTCTGAAATGACGACATCTTTTCTTTTGACTATCTCATCTCTTTGTTTTTTTGATAGGATATATCCGCATCTTTTTAGTACCGTATCTATAGATCTGATATTTACCAAGTCGTCATCATCTTTTTTGATGATATACAACTCTTTTATCTTTTTGATATTGCTATTTGCAAAGAGCCTTTTTTTGTCTTCGTTTAGATATCTAAAACTTTTAACGATTCCGTTTTTGTAGCTATCCAGTAGCGTTTTGGCAAATTTGTCTCTAAAGAGGTTTCTTTTATATTTGGTATCAAAATTACTTTGGTCTATAAAGTATTTTATATTGTTACTTTTCAAAAAATTTAACAAATCCTCTTTGCTATACTCCAAAAGCGGTCTTAAAAGCGTATAATTTTCTCTTTTTTGGATTTCGTCAAAGCCTATCATCTCCACTACGCCCGCACCTTTGGTAAATTGCATCAAAAACCACTCCACTCTATCGTCAAGTTGGTGTGCCGTTATGAGGTTATCGTATCCAAAACGAGAGATAATCTCTTCAAAAAAATCATACCTTGCAACCCTTGCTAAGTGTTCGAAATTGCTCTTTTTTAAGCGAATATCTTTGATGTATAGTTTCGTGTCGTATCTTTTTGACAACTCTTTGGCGTATTTTACCTCTTGCAACGACTGCTCTCTTGTGTTGTAGTTTACTATGGCTATATCAAAAGGGATGTTGTGGGCTATTAGCAGATGAAATAACGCCGAGGAGTCCACACCGCCTGAAAAAGCCAATAAGTTTTTGCCTTTTTTTAAGAGTTTTAGCGACTCTCGGGGAAGTTTACAAAGGTTTTGTAACTCTGCCAAGAAGTTTCTCCCCGACCATATCGGTTATGAGCGCTTTATAGGCTTTATCCGTATGGAGTTGTATTTCGCTATCGTTTATGAGTATCTCTCCGTCAATTTCCGGAGCCCATAAAAGCTTTCTCGCACCCATAAAAAATTCACCCTCGCTACTCTCTCCCGTAGTTATGACGGATATCTCTTTATCTAAATCTTTTTTTAAGCTTTTTAAGGTTTTTTGCTTGACGATTTCATCGAGTATATCTATCCTTTCATTGATGATATCAAAAGGGACTTTATCTTCCATTTCATAAGCTTTCGTATCCTCTTCGTCCGAATAGGCAAATAGACTAACCCTATCAAAATCAAACTCTTCCAAAAACTCCTTTAGCTCCAAAAAATCCTCTTCGCTCTCTTTCGGGTGTCCTACTATCAAAGATGTTCTTATGAAGCTATCTTTTACGGCTCTCATTTTTTGCAGTTGCTCTTTTATTCTTTTGGCGTTGGCGCCTCTTTTCATTATCTTTAGCATTTTGTCGCTTATATGCTGTATCGGCATCTCATAGTAGCTATGAAAGGTTTTGGACGATGCTATCTTGTCTATCAGTTCATCGTCGGTGGTAGTGGGATATAGATATAGTATTCTAGCGCTTTTGACGCCTTGGATATTTTCTATCTCGTCAATCAGTTTTATAAGTCCGTTTTTTTCGTTTTTATCTCTAAGGTACGAACTGCTATCTTGCGAGATAAAACTAAAGTCGAAAAATCCCTCTTGCGTTAATCTTTTTACTTCATTAACGATATTTTCGATACTTCTTGATTTGAGTTTTCCTTTAAAGCCCGGGATTGCGCAAAAACTGCAAGTTTGATTGCAACCTTCGCTTAGTTTTATATAAGCGTGAGCTTTGCTGCCCGTTATCACTCTTTTTTCATTTTGTAAAAGATATGTTTCGGCTGAAAATTTGGATTTTTTAGTTTTTATAATCTCGTCTATTTTGTCATAGTCTCCAACTCCCGTAAATATATCCACCTCTTTTAACTCTTTTTGCAGTTCGTCTTTATATCTTTGCGTTAAACATCCGCTCACTACGAGCAAAGAGTCTTTTTTTCTTTGGGCATGAAGTTCAAATATAGTATCCAAACTCTCCTCTTTTGCTGGATTTATAAAACCGCAAGTATTGACTATCAAAACATCGGCTTTTGAAGGGTCGTTTGTGATCTCGTAATCTTTCAATTTGCCGAGCATCACTTCGCTGTCGACTAAATTTTTGGTGCACCCGAGACTTACAAGGTGTAGTTTTTTGTTCATATTAAGGAATCCTCGGGGCTTTTATGTGTTTTGATAAAAATGCGTATTCGCCTCCGAGTCTTGCGACGGGATTGTAATCCACTCTCAAATCATCGTCCACAAACTCATCTTTGATGTACTCTTTTTTGATTTTGAGTATCAAAGGAATGGTTTTGCTACCTTTTAAATCAACCTCTTGATACAATTTGCAAAAAAACGCCACGGGTGTACTTTTTATGATGGGCGGAAAATCTTTTTCTATCTCTTTGGTCTCTATGTGAAAGATATCGGCTTCGCTAGTATCGCCGTCTAACTCTTTTGAGCTATAGTGCATAGGCTTTAAATCCTCTTGAGACACCAAGCAGAGGGTGCAAATCTTGCTATCTCTTATATTTTTTAGAGTATCTTTCGGAGTTTTATCGCTTTTGTGTCCGATAGAAACTATCAAGGTGGGAGGGTTTGAGGATAGTGCCGTAAAGTAGCTAAACGGCGCTATATTTATCACCCCTTTTTCGTTTTTACTAACTATCCAAGCAATCGGTCTTGGTATGATACTTCCCGCCATTAGCTTGTATCTTAAAGAAGGCTCTATCTTTTCGTAATCAAATAACATTTTTACCCTTTATATCCAAATATTATCTATCAATCTTGTCGTGCCGACATAAGCGGCTACTAAGATAATCGTATTTCCCAACTCTATTTGTTCCAATTTGTTAAAATCCCTATCGACTATCTCTATGTATTCGACTTTCACCTCTATAAGCGTTTTTGCTATCTCTTTTTTTATTTTTACCGAGGAGAGTTCCCCTTTGGAGATTAGCTCGGTAGCTTTTTTAAGTGAGTTCGGGATGCTTTTTGCCCTCTCTTTTTCCGCACTGGTTAAGTATTCGTTTCTGCTACTTAAAGCCAGTGCGCTTTCGTCTCTGACGATTTCGCATTCGACGATATTGATATTTAAAAATAGCTCTTTTATCATCTTTTTGACAAGATAGAGTTGTTGAGCGTCTTTTTTTCCAAAGTATGCGTTTGTGGGTTTTGTTATATTTAAAAGCTTTAAAACTACCTGTAAAACTCCGTTGAAGTGTCCAGGTCTATGATAGCCCTCCAGTATAAAACCTTTTGTTTTGGGTGCTATAAAAGATAGTTCGTCTTCAAAATAAATCTCCTCTTTTGTGGGTATAAAAAGTATATCCACGCCGGCAAAACTACAAACCTTTTTATCGGCTTCTATCTTTTTGGGATACTTATCAAGATCCTCTCCCTCTAAAAACTGAGTAGGGTTTACGAAGATGGATACGATAGTTATATCATTCTCCTCAACAGACCTTTTTATAAGAGATATGTGTCCGTTATGCAAAGCTCCCATGGTTGGAACAAAGCCGATACTCTCACTCTTGTATTGAGATAGGTATTGTATTAATTTATTTGTTTTTGTAAATATTTTCATTTTAAGCAACTTTTTTGTAAAATAGATTTCAAATTATAACTGAGTGTATATTATACCATATTACGATCTAAAAACTGGAAAGTATTGATGTATATATGGTCAGTTAAAACATAACTTAGGAGATTTTTTGGATAGTTACGAATATAACGAGCTTCTTAAAAAGCTAACCACTAAGATAGAAAATATACAAAAGATTATAAATCCCCAAAAGCTTGAAAATAGAGTCAAAGAGATAGAGGCGATGGAGAGTTCCAACGAGTTTTGGAATGATGCTAAAAAAGCGGGAGCTTTGCAAAAAGAGAAAAATATAGCTATCTCGATGCTCAATAAATTCAAAGAGGCGAAAAATGCACTTGAAGATGCAAAAGAGCTTTTGGAACTCTCAAACGAAGAGGGCGATGAAGAGACGAGACAGATGCTGTTTGATGACGCTCCCAAGCTTGAAGAGCTTATAACAAAACTTGAAATATCCATGATGCTTAGCAATGAAAACGACGACAAAAACGCTATCGTATCGATACATCCGGGAGCCGGAGGCACGGAGAGTCAAGATTGGGCAAGTATGCTTTATAGGATGTATCTTAGATGGGCGGAGAGGATGGGCTTTAAGGTGGAGACTCTTGACTATCAAGATGGAGATGAAGCCGGTATCAAGGATGTTAGTTTTATCATCAAAGGAGAGAATGCTTACGGCTATCTCAAGGTGGAAAACGGTATCCATAGGCTTGTTAGAATATCTCCGTTTGACAGCAACGCAAAAAGGCATACCTCGTTTTGCTCCGTTATGGTGAGCCCCGAAGTGGATGATGATATAAATATAGTTATAGAAGATAAGGATATAAGGGTTGATACTTATAGGGCTAGCGGTGCGGGCGGACAGCATGTCAATAAAACCGATTCGGCTATCAGGATAACCCACATTCCTACGGGCATAGTCGTACAGTGTCAAAACGATAGAAGTCAGCACAAAAATAGAGCGACTGCCGAAAAGATGCTAAAGTCAAGACTGTATGAGCTTGAGCTTATGAAACAGCAGTCCGAAAAAGACGGAGTAGAAAAGAGTGAGATAGGGTGGGGACATCAGATAAGAAGTTATGTTTTAGCCCCATATAGACAAGTCAAGGACAATAGAAGCAATAAAGCGTACTCAAATGTTGACGCTATTTTGGACGGTGATATTACCAAAGTTTTGGAAGATGTTTTGATAGC
>JAADDL010000166.1 GCA_013153915.1 Campylobacterota bacterium | reverse complement strand
ATGATGGGCGGCCAAATGGGTAACTCTATGATGCAAAAAGGCGGCAAAAAGATAAAACCTTTTCTTATCAAAAAAGGTTTGCCTCACTTGACAAAAGTTATCGCACAAGCTTGGGATGACCCAAAGCTGGGCTTGAGCGATGAGCAAAAAGCCAAACTTCAAGAGGTAAAGAAAGAGACGCTAAGCGGTGTGAAAAGATACTCTAAAATGGTAAATATGATCCAAAATAGGATAGTTTCACAAGCTTTAAGCGGAGCAAATCCTAAAGATTTGGAGAGGTTTGTCAATAAATTAGCAAGCGTAAAGGCTGAAGCTACTATGGTGCATCTAAACTGCATATATAAAACGAGAAATATCCTATCAAAAGAGCAGTATGAGTATGTTTTGAGTTTGGCTAAAAAGATGAAAGCCGACAAAAAGGCTCAAAAGTAGTACTCCTCTATGCAAAGGGCGACAAACCGCCCTTTGTTTCCTCTCTTATGGTATAATATAGGCTCTATTTTAACAAAGGAGTCTTTTTGGAAAATGAGATCATAGCCTATCAAGGATACGAAGGCGCATACTCTCATCTGGCTTGTAAAAACGCATATCCCGATATGAAAGCGGTAGCTTGTGAAAGCTTTTTGGATGCTATGATGATGGTGGAGGAGGGCAAGGCTAAGCTTGCTATGATTCCTCTTGAAAATTCAACGGCAGGAAGAGTTGAAGAGATATATAGGCTCATTCCCAAGATGTCTTTGTATGTTATAAAAGAGCATTTTGAGCCGGTTAGACACTGTCTGCTTGGTATCAAAGGTGCTAAAACTTCGGACTTAAAGTATGTCTTATCTCACCCCCAAGCATTGGCTCAGTGCCAAAATCACATAAACGAATTGGGTTTGAAAGCGGTGGCAAAGCTCGATACCGCCGGGAGTGCCAGAGAGATAAAGGAGAAAGGCGACAAGAGTTATGCCGCTATCGCTTCATCTTTGGCGGCGGAGATATACGACCTTGATATATTAAGAGACAATTTTGAAGATGTTATCGGAAATGTTACAAGATTTTTTATACTCTCCAAAGAGAAGATCATACCCAAATACGACCCCGATAAAACTTATGTAACTTCAGTCATCTTTGAAGTTAGAGACATCCCCGCAGCCCTTTATAAGGCGCTTGGAGGGTTTGCAACAAACGGTATAAACTTAAAAAAGTTGGAGAGTTACTCTCTAAGAAGAGGACTTCCCGTGAGCCATTTTCATATAGATATATACGGCCATACGGAGCAAAAGTCTATGCAGTTAGCCCTCGAAGAGTTGTCGTTTTTCGCCCAAAAGATAAAGATATTGGGTGTATATGAGAAGTTTAAAAGTTGAGGAAATATCTATTGAGGATTAAAAGTACCGATTTGGTCTATATTGTAGCCGCTTTATTTGTACTGTTTTATAACTTTACCTTTTTCGGACAAGTTTTAAAGGTTTATCCTTTTAGCGGGATGAATATAGTATATCTACTCTCGATGACGGTCGTTTTTTACACCTTTTTAGTTTTTTTGCTAAATCTAGTCAATACAAAATACACTCTAAAGCCCGTTTTGATAGCCCTTTTTTTGATTAGTTCCGTTGCCGCATACGCTATGGACACTTTTCAAGTGGTTATCAACGACATCATGATACAAAATGTAGCCGAGACGGACACCAAAGAGGCGAGTGATCTTTTGACTATGAAATTTATACTCTACTTTTTGCTTCTTGGTGTTTTACCCTCCGTGATAGTTTACTTTACGAAGATTGAGTACGGCTCTTTTAAAAAAGAGTTGCTCTCAAGGGTTAAGATATTTTTCGGCTCACTGCTGGTGATAGTTTTGATTGTCTTGGCTTTTAGTAAGTTTTACACCTCATTTTTTAGAGAGCATAAACCTTTAAGATACTATACCAATCCGACCTACTACATCTACTCTATCGGAAAATATATCCATAGAAAATATCTTGTAAAACCGATACCTTTTAAGCATTTGGGGCTTGATGCGAAGGTGGAGTCCACCACCAAAAAACCGAAACTTGTCATCATGGTAGTCGGAGAAGCGGCTAGGGCTGCGGATTTTGAGCTAAACGGTTATAAGAAAAAGACCAATCCCAACTTGATAACGCTTAAAGATTTGATAGATTTTGACAATGTTTACTCGTGCGGCACCGAAACGGCGGTAAGTGTGCCTTGTATGTTTTCAAGACTCTCAAGAAGCGAGTATAAGGATGCCAAAGCTAAAGCTATGGATAGCGTCATAGATGTTTTAGACCATGCCAAAATCAACCTTTTGTGGAGAGATAACAACTCCGACTCCAAAGGGGTGGCAACAAGGATAAAAAACTATGTGGATGTTAAACACTTAAAAGATCCCAAATACTGCAAAAACGGCGAGTGTTACGATATGATACTCTTAAAAGGGCTTCAAAAGTTCGTAGATAGTCACAAGGGAGATATATTTATAGTACTTCACCAAAAAGGTAGTCACGGACCGGCATACTACAAAAGAGTACCAAAAAGTTTTGAAAAGTTTAAACCTATCTGCAAAAGCAAACAGCTTGAGAAGTGTACCAAAGAGGAGATAAAAAATTCATACGACAACACTATCTTATATACGGACTACTTTTTAAGTCAAGTTATAAAATTTTTAAAGAAAAACTCTAAAACTCACGCTACGGCTATGCTCTATATGGCTGATCACGGAGAGTCCTTGGGTGAGAATGGTATATACCTTCACTCTATGCCTTACTTCATCGCTCCCGATTATCAAAAGCATATAGGGGCTATGATGTGGCTTAGTGATGATTTTAAAAAGTACAAAGATGAGCTTGAAAAAAGAAAGCATCAGAAATTTTCTCAAGACAATCTTTTTGATTCGATTTTGGGTATAATGGATGTAAAGACAAAGGTCTATGATAAAAAGCTTGATGTTTTTCATAATGAGGGAAAATGAGACGACAGCCTAAATATAACTTTTTCAAAAATAGTTCATACGCCCTAAGCGGACTTGTGGATATATTTAAGAGTGAAACCTCTTTTAAGATAGAGGTTTTTTTGTTGGTGCCTGTTTTGTTTTTGATATGGTATCTAGATGTTGACGGTTTAAAGAAGATACTTCTTTTTTGCTCATATTTTACGGTGCTTATAGCCGAAGCAGTAAACAGCGCCATAGAAAGAGTGGTGGACCTTGTCACTTTGGAGTATCATGAGATGGCTAAAAAGGCTAAAGATGCGGGAAGTGCGATAGTCTTTTTGTCTATTTCCCAAGCAGTGGCGGTGTGGATATATATTTTGGTGCAAAATATTTGACATAAATACTGTTTGCAAGTGGCTTTGTAGGATGCAAATATGTTCAAATTTACTAAAAGCGTAGCGATACCTCTCTTTTTTGTTCTATTTTTATTTATAGGATGTGGGGGCGGAGGCTCGAGCGGTGACGATACGGACACACAAACATCGGATGATACAAAAGTTTACAATGAGTATTTTGTATCAAGTGACGGTAGTGATAGCGCAGACGGGAGCAAAGAGCACCCTTTTAAAAGTATCCAAAAAGCTTTAGAGTTGTTAGAGCCCGGAGATGTTTTAAGCATCAGAGGCGGCACATATCCCATAGATGTAAATGTGACGATAAGCGGTATCATGGATAAACCTATCACTATCCAAGCTTATAGCGGAGAAAAAGTCGTGTTTGTCGGACCGTACGGTGATGATAAGCAGTATGATACGACTCGAAATCTCTTTAGCGACTCCTTTGTCGTTAAGGGAAGTTGGCTCATCATCAAAGACCTTGAGATCAAAAATGCCGCAACCGCCATCTATGTCGGAGGAGGCGCTTCAAATAATATCTTTGAAAATCTCTCTCTTCATGATAACTACTGGAGCGGAATGATATTGACTGACGGTGCCTCTTTTAATACGGTGATAAACTGTGACTCATACTACAATTACGACTCCAACACTCACGGTCAGCATGCCGACGGTTTTGTCATCGCCGGACACGATACCGATAGCACCCCTTATGTCGGTGAGGGCAATAGATTTGAGGGGTGTAGAAGTTGGGGAAATGCTGATGACGGGTATGACTGTTGGGAAGCGGGCAATAAGGTGGAGTTTATCAACTGCTTATCTTACGATAACGGGAAAAATATTTGGGATGATAGCGATTTTCAAGGAGACGGAAATGGCTTTAAGTTGGGTGTCAACAACCAAGACCATCCGCAAGATGCCCACTATGTAGAGGGGTGTAAATCGTGGGATAATAACTCCAGAGGATTTGATAGCAACGACAATACAGTGGCTATGGAGATCGTAAGAAATGTTGCTTGGAGAGATTTGAATTCGGGTTATAAGTTTATACTAGCGCCTCACCATTTGGTCGAAAATATCGCTATTGATTGCGGTGAGAACTATATAGATGATGAAGCCATCGAAGAAAACAACTCGTGGAACGGTCTTTCGTACACTATAAAAAGTTTTGATGATACGGCTATACGAGGTCCGAGAGACGAGGATGGAAACTTTGTAGTGGACGGTTTTTTGGAAAGGGAATAGAGTTGATATAAACGATAATAATTATCCTTGACAAATAATTATCGTTATGTTATAATTTCATTACAATTTAAAAAGGAGTCTATATGGCTTGTGATTCACCTATAGAGGCAACCCAAGAGGAAGCCAAAGAGACGGAAGAAAAGATAACTAAAAATAAAAAGGAGAGTGTTATGAGTTTAGTACTTAAAAAAGCACCTGAGTTCAAGATGGATGCGTATGACGCAAAAAGCGGTCACTATACAACGGTTCAAAGTGAGGATTATAAAGGAAAATGGCATGTAGTTTGCTTTTATCCGGCTGATTTTACATTTGTTTGTCCTACGGAGATAGCGGCTATGAACGCTATGTATGACGAGTTCCAA
>JAADDL010000048.1 GCA_013153915.1 Campylobacterota bacterium | reverse complement strand
TCTCCGTTCTTGAAGCCGCGGGAACAAAGTGGAACTTCTTACCCTTTAGACCGGGTCTTGTAGGAGGACACTGTATAGGGGTGGATCCGTACTATCTAACTCACAAAGCTCAAGAGATAGGGCATAACCCCGAGATTATTTTGGCGGGAAGAAGGCTTAACGATAATATGGGTATATTCGTAGCCAACCAGGTAATAAAGCTCATGATAAAACAAGGACACAAAATAGAAGGGGCAAAGGTGCTTGTTCTTGGTATAACTTTTAAAGAGAATTGTCCCGATATAAGAAACTCGAGAGTCATTGATGTGATAAACGAACTCAAAGAGTTTGGATGTGAAGTTGATGTATATGACCCTTGGGCGGATAAAGAAGAGGTAAAAAGAGAGTACGGCTTGGAGCTAAAGAGTAAACCGAACTTGGATAGTTATGACGGTATAGTTCTTGCCGTAGCTCATGATGAGTTTAAAGAATTAGAAAAGAGATTGTCTAAAAACGGCAAGGATAAGAAGGCTAAACAGGTGGTTTATGATATAAAAGGTTTCTTTGACAAGAGTGTTATCGATAGGAGACTCTAAGATGTTTAACGATAAAAATATCCTCATAACGGGCGGAACGGGAAGTTTTGGAAAAAAATATACCGAAATATTACTTCAAAACTATAAGCCGAATAAAATCATCATATACAGCAGAGATGAGCTAAAACAGTATGAAATGGCTCAAGTATATAATGCAAAATGTATGAGATATTTTATCGGAGATGTTAGAGATAAAGAGAGATTGAAAAAAGCTATGCGAGATGTGGATATCGTGATACACGCCGCGGCTTTAAAGCATGTGCCGATAGCGGAGTATAACCCTATGGAGTGTATCAAAACAAATATAAACGGCGCTAGCAACGTGATAGACACCGCCATAGATAACGAAGTCGAAAAGGTTATAGCGTTAAGTACAGATAAAGCCTCCGCCCCTATCAATCTATACGGAGCTACGAAACTTGCAAGTGACAAACTTTTTGTGGCCGCCAACAATATGGTAGGAAAAAGAAAGACTAGATTTGCCGTCGTTAGATACGGAAATGTTATTGGCTCAAGAGGAAGCGTCGTGCCTTTTTTTCAAAAGCTTATAAAAGAGGGTAAAAAAGAGCTTCCGATTACGGATTTTAAGATGACTAGATTTTTGATTACCCTTGAACAAGGCGTTAAATTCGTGCTAAAAAATTTTCAAAGAATGCAAGGCGGTGAAATATTCGTACCTAAAATCCCTTCTATGAAAATAGTCGAACTTGCAAAGGCTTTATGTCCGAATTGCGCTTTAAAAGAGATAGGAATAAGACCCGGAGAAAAACTACATGAAGTGATGATAACAAGGGATGATAGAGTTATAGAGTTTGATGACCATTATGTCATAAAACCCACTATCCAATTTATCAGTTCTAAAGATTTTACAAAAAACAACCTTCAAGAATCGGGCAAAATAAAAGAGATGGGCTTTGAGTACAGCTCGGGAAATAACGACGAATGGCTTGATAGAGACAGTTTTAAAAAGTTAAGTTTAGAAGCTTTATCTTGATAATCGTCGTATCTCAATTCGGTTAGCGACGTTTTGTTGCTTTTTGATATTTATTGAATTATCGTTACAATAATAATCCGAGTATAAAAAAATAAAATTCTGACGAAAATTGTGGCACAATAGTAACCGATTTATCATCTTAAAAGCAAAATTTTTATAAAATAGATATTTAAAATAAGCCTCATTAGAGGTAAAATAGAAGTAGCAAAATCAACAAAGGTTTATAAAATATGGTAGAAAGATACGCTAGAGAAGAGATGAAGAGCAAATGGAGCACGCAAGCCAAGTATGACGCATGGCTAAAGGTCGAAAAAGCCGTAGTAAAAGGCTGGAATAAGCTTGGTCTCGTGCCTGACGAGGATTGTGAAAAGATCATAAAGAACGCAAAATTCGATGTCAAAAGAATAGATGAGATAGAGAAAACAACCAAACATGATGTTATAGCCTTTTTGACGAGTGTTGCCGAGAGTTTAGGCGAAGAGAGTAGGTGGGTGCACTACGGCATGACAAGTAGTGACTGTATAGATACCGCCGTAGCTTTGCAAATGAAAGAGTCTTTGGAGTTGATACTAAAAGATGTAAAGATGCTTATGGAGTCTATAAAAAAGAGGGCTTACGAGCATAAAGATACTCTTATGGTGGGAAGAAGTCACGGCATACACGGCGAGCCTATCACATTTGGACTTGTTTTGGCGGTTTGGTACGATGAGATACATAGAAATCTAAAAAATTTAGAGCAAGCTTTGGAGTTTATCTCCGTCGGGCAGATAAGCGGAGCTATGGGAAATATAGCCCATTTGCCTATAGAGCTTGAAGAGTATGTTTGTAAAGAGCTGGGACTAAAACCCGCCCCGGCTTCCAACCAAGTCATCCAAAGAGATAGATACGCAAACCTTATGAACGCTTTGGCGCTTTTAGCGTCATCTTGCGAAAAGATAGCCGTAGCCGTAAGACACTACCAAAGAACGGAAGTTTATGAAGCCGAAGAGTACTTTAGTCCGGGACAAAAGGGAAGTTCCGCTATGCCTCACAAAAGAAATCCCGTCCTAAGCGAAAATGTAACGGGGCTTTGCAGAGTCATAAGAAGTTATGCGATGCCCGCTATGGAAAATGTGGCTCTTTGGCACGAGAGAGATATAAGCCATAGTTCGGTTGAGAGATTTATCCTGCCTGACGGGTTTATAACAACGGACTTTATGCTACATAGACTCAATAATATCGTAAAAAATCTTGTAGTTTATCCTGAAAACATGATGAAAAATCTAAATCTCACGGGAGGACTTGTCTTTTCTCAAAGAGTTTTGCTCGAACTTCCTTTGAAGGGCGTCAGCAGAGAGGATGCCTATAAGATAGTGCAAAGAAACGCTATGAGGGTGTGGGAGGATTTGCAAAAAGGAAAATCGGCACTTAACGAAAAAGGCGAGAGCCTCTTTTTAGAGTATCTTTTGGAGGATAAGGAGTTGAGGGAAAAGTTGAGCGAAGATGAGATAAGAGAGTGTTTTGATTATGGTTACTATACGAAAAATGTAGATAAGATATTTGATAGAGTTTTTAAAGGATAGGGGAAAAATGCTAACGGTTATTAAAAGAAACGGAAGAGTAGAGGCGCTTGATATAAGCAAGATTCAAAAATACACATATGCCGCTACAAAAGATTTGGAAAATATCTCTCAAAGTGAGCTTGAAGTGGACGCTAAGCTGCACTTTAGAGATAGAATAACAACCGAGGAGATACAGCAGACCTTGATAAAAACGGCTGTCGATAAGATAGATATAGATAGACCAAACTGGACTTTTGTGGCCGCAAGATTGTTTATATACGATTTGTACCATAAAGTTAGCGGTTTTAACGGCTACACTCACTTAAAAGAGTATTTTGAAAGAGGAGAAAAAGAAGGAAGAATCGTTCCCGGACTTAAAGAGAAGTACAATCTTGACGAATTGAACGACTATATAAAGCCCGAAAGAGATCTTCAGTTTACATATCTTGGCATAAAAACGCTATATGATAGATATTTGATAAAAGACAAAGAGGGTAAGCCCATAGAGTTGCCTCAGCATATGTTTATGGCGATAGCTATGTTTTTGGCGCAAAATGAGTTTGATAGCATGGAGTGGGCAAAAAGATTTTACGACCTTATTAGCAAATTTGAAGTGATGTTGGCGACTCCTACACTCTCAAACGCCAGAACCCCGAGACATCAGCTAAGCTCTTGTTATATAGGCTCAACGCCTGATAATATAGAGGGGATATTCGATAGCTTTAAAGAGATGGCGCTTTTGAGTAAATTCGGAGGCGGTATAGGCTGGGATTGGAATCAAGTAAGGGGCATGGGCGGACAGATAGACGGACACAAAAACGCCGCGGGAGGAGTTATACCCTTTTTGAAGATAACAAATGATATAGCTATAGCCGTCGATCAGCTCGGAACAAGAAAGGGTGCTATCGCGGTATATGTGGAGCCGTGGCATATAGATATTATGGACTTTTTGGACCTTAGGAAAAACTCCGGAGAGGAGAGAAGAAGAGCGCATGACCTATTTCCCGCTCTTTGGATAAACGATCTATTTATGAAGAGGGTGCAAAATGATGAGCTTTGGACTCTTTTTGATCCGTTTGATACTCCCGATCTTTCAAATGTTTACGGAGAGGAGTTTGAAAAGAGATATATAGAGTATGAAAAGAGAGACGATATCGTAAAAGAGAGCATAAAAGCAAAAGAGTTGTGGAAGAAAGTGTTGCTTAGCTATTTTGAGACGGGAACTCCCTTTTTGTGCTTTAAAGATAACGCAAACAGAGTCAATCCGAACGACCACGAAGGCATCATAAGAAGCTCAAATCTCTGTACGGAGATATTTCAAAACACGGACGCTAACCACTACAAGATAAAAGTTGTGTATGAGGATGGAAGTTTTGACCTTTTTGAAGAGGACGAAGAGGTGGTTACGGATGTCGGAGTGAAGAAAAAAGCCAAAAAGATAACGGCTCTTGATACTATGGGCGGAAAAAAGATATTTATCGTTGAAAAAGAGAAGTTTGACGGCAAAACCGCCGTTTGCAACTTGGCTAGTATCAATCTTTCAAAAATAAATAAAAAAGAGGATTTTGAGAGAGTTATACCGATAGCGGTAAGAATGCTCGATAATGTTATAGACCTCAACTTCTACCCGCTTGCGAAAGTGAAAAAGACAAATCTGGAAACAAGAGCCATAGGGCTTGGAGTGATGGGTGAAGCTCAAATGCTAGCCGAAGCGGGTATAAAATGGGGAAGCTACGAACACTTTATGAAGATAGACGAAATCATGGAGATGGTAAGCTACAACGCTATCGCCGCTTCGTCAAACCTTGCCATCGAAAAAGGAAAATACTCGAAATTTGAAGGTTCAAAATGGAGCAAGGGAATATTCCCTATCGATTTGGCAAACGAAGAGGTTAAGAAGCTAACGGATAGAGGCGGACTTTTCGGATATATATACGATTGGCAAAAGCTTAAAGAAAAAGTAAAAAAACATGGACTAAGAAACGGTTACCTCATGGCGATAGCTCCTACGAGCTCCATATCTATACTAACGGGAACCACGCAAACTATAGAGCCCGTCTATAAAAGAAAGTGGTATGAGGAAAATCTAAGCGGACTTATCCCCGTAGTCGTACCGAATCTAAACCCGGATACTTGGATGTACTATACGCCCGCTTATGAGTTAGACCAAACGCTTATAGTAAAAGCCGGAGCGGTAAGACAAAAATGGATAGACCAAGGGCAGAGTTTAAACATATTTATAACACTTGATAAAGCGAGCGGAAAGTATCTCAATGAGATATACTCGCTTGCATGGAAATTGGGAGTTAAATCAACATACTATCTAAGAAGTCAATCCCCCGAAGCCGTCAAAGAGAGTGAAGGCGTGGAGGATAGAAGCATGGAGTGTATGGGTTGTCAATAGTCGTAAACTAAATTATAAGGGAGATTGATGGGTGTTTTTGTAAAAAGATGTATCTTTTTGATTTTTTTTGTAGTTGTTTGCGCTAACGCTAAAGACTATTTTCAGTATGTTTCAAAGATAGAATGGTATGGCAACAACGAGAGATTTTCTCTTGTGTATGATAAAAGAAACGATCTTGTATGGGCTTTGCAAAGTGCATATATAGACTATGTCAAGAAAAACCGTCCAAAAGAGATAGTAAAAGATACCCTAAAAGTCAAAGAGATAAGAAATAGTAGCAGAGAGATATACTCTTGTAAGATAGATACTATTTTATATGCGGGAAACTATAGGGATGACAACTCAAAACATTGGAGATTTAAAGACGATAACACATTAAAGATATGCTATAAAGCCGAAAAAGGCAGATCTCAAGTGGAAAAATACGGCAAAATGTCGGCATTAACGATAAATGACATGACAAATAGTTGGACTTTTCCAAAAGCCGACACGCTTCTTAGAAATAATCCGTTTAAAAAATATCAAAAATATTTTCAGCTAACAAACATCTTGTGGCACAATAAATTTAGCAGATACAATGTACCCGTTATCATTTTTGCAAAAAGATATGGAAGAAGAGCGGGAGGAGCGTTTTTATATCTATATAACAAACAAACAAAACTTTATGACGGAAAAGCCTTTTATTCGATGGAACATAGCGATTGTTATAGGGTTGGTTTGCGAGACGGAGATATCATATACTCTTTGAAGATACCTATCTTGATAAGAAAACCGAACGCAAAATATGACGATATCATCTTTAAAAGCGGATACTCTCCCGAGAAAAAACTCTCTTTGCTAACATCAAAACTAACAAGTGAAGCTTTAAAGGTTTCAAAAAAGAGCATAACAAAACCAAAGAAGATACCTCACATAAAACCGAAAAAGTTAGTTAAGGGCGAATTTGAAAAGAGTAAAGATTTTAAAAAGAGGGTTTTGGAGTATCAAGCTAAGATAGAGAGAGAAAATAGGCTCATAGATGAGAAAAATAAAACTAACCTGCAAAAATATCAAGAGGAGTTGAAAAAAGAGGAGGCTAATTACCGACAAAAAACGAGCCTCTTTTCAAATGCTTCACAGATAGCAAAAACGGCAAACTTGATGGCTGGCAAAGCAATGAGGATGATATTTGGAGATCCGAAGTTTAGCGACATAAGATATGATGCCGACAAGGAAGTCTTTAACGCTACACTGTATTCAAGCTCTAACGGTTTTGAAAAGAAGATTGTCATCCCCGTACCTATAAAAAGAGCTAAAAAGTTTAAAGAGGATATCTTAAACGACAAGCTTATACCGAGTGTTACTTTTTTGGTAAAGAACGGTAAGTTGTATTTTGATTCGGTGAAAATCATCTCAAATGACGCCAAGATAAAGAAGGCTTTGGAGTTGGCAAAAAATATAGATACTCCGAAAGCTTACAAAGAATTTATAAAAGAGTATCCAAGCGGCAAATACACCAAAGAGGCAAAAAGATTACTAAAAGATACGCTCATAAGAGATAGCTACCAAAGAGCTTCATCTATAGAGGAGTTGGAGAAGTTTATAAAAAGATATCCCAACTCAAAATATACCAAAAAAGCAAAAAACAAGATAAAAAAGATAAAGGCTAAAAAAGCAAAACAAGCTAAAAAAAGAGAAAAGTTGTTATCTTTATATAGAGCAAAAAAACATATAGGCGATACGGTGTGTAAAGATGGCACAACCGCACTCGTTTTAAATATTACCATAAAAGCGTTTGTAGAGGGCGTTAGCGGTGATAGGATAAAACTTAGGATATCGGATACCGAAGGTACTACTCCGTACTATAACGGCGTAAGACTTTATAAAGGCAGTATTATTTGGGACAAGTATGATAACTGGTATAGATGTAAATAAGTGTTAAGTATGTTTTAAACGAAAGAAATTTATAAAATTTTTTATAGATTATCACAATAAAATAATTTATAAGTATTTTGCAAGTTACAACTTGATAGTATTAAAAACAGCTTACTTTTTTACCTTTTTTGTAAAAAAGAAGTTATATAGCTCATAGAGCATAGATGATATACGCAAAATGTGTATATTTGATAAAAACCTTTAAGGAGTGCAAATGAAAAAAGTTTTAAGTATAGCGGCGGCTACCGTATTGGTTAGTGGCGCTTTGATGGCAAAAGATGTGCAAATCGGTGTAGTACTTCCGATGACCGGACCTATTGCGGCATTCGGTCAAACAAGTAACGACGGTTTGCAAATAGCATACAATGAAAATCACAAGTTGAAAAACGGAGATGACGTTAAGCTTATCGTGCTTGATGATAGAGGCGATAAAGTTGAGGCGGCTACGGCTACAAAAAGATTGATAGACAAAAATCATGTTACCGCAATTCTCGGTGAGGTTGCCAGCTCAAACTCTATGGCAATGGCTCCCGTTGCGGAGAATGCAAAAACACCTATGATAACTCATGCTTCTACAAATCCAAGAGTTACAAAAGGTAAAGAATTTGTTACAAGAGCTTGTTTTATCGATCCTTTCCAGGGTGCGGTTGCCGCAAACTACGCTTTAAGCAAAGGTCTTAAAAGAGCGGTTATCGTGACTGACGCCAAGCAAGACTACTCAGTCGGTCTTTCAAAAGCTTTCAAAAAAGCTTATACTAAAGGCGGCGGTAAAGTTGTAGGTAGAGTTCTTATAAACTCCGGAGATAAAGACTTTAACGCTCAAGTTTCAACTATCAAGTCTTTGCATCCGGATATCATAGCTTTTACCGGTTACTATCCTGAGGGAGCGCTTTTGGCTAGACAAGCAAGAGCGGTTGGCGTAAAAGCTCCTTTTATCGGCGGTGACGGTTCAGGATTCCCTGAGCTTATCAAAATAGGCGGAAAAGCTGTTGAAGGCTTTATGTATACCGACCACTTCAATGAAGCCGCAGCTAAGTCTCCTGAAGCAAAAGCTTATGTTGAGGCATATCATAAAAAGTATCACAAAGCGGCTGACTCTATGGGTGCGCTTGCGGCTGACGCTTACAATATGATAATAGCGGCTATGAATAAGTGTATTGACGAGGGAAAACAGCCAACTGATAAAGTTTGTGTAAACAAAAATCTAAGAGGCACAAAAGATTTCCACGGTATTACCGGTGTAATCAATATAAACAAAGAAGGCAACGCTGTAAAATCAGCAGTTGTTAATGTTGTTAAAGATGGTAAATTTGCTTATTTGACAACAGTTAATCCATAAATCTAAAAAGGCTATATCGCAAAATATTGCGATATAGCTTATTTTACAACATGATAGCTACATATACAAAAATTTTTTCCAATAAATTCTCAAAATTAAAAAATAATTATGTATCATTAAGATATTATTATCTTTACAAATTACAATTAGGGTGAAAAGATGGATTTTTCTACTTTTATGCAACAGATGGTTAACGGCGTGAGTCTTGGCAGTATGTATGCGCTTATAGCCATCGGATATACGATGGTGTACGGAGTTTTAAGGCTGATAAACTTTGCTCACGGTGATATCATGATGGTTGGCGCTTTTATCGCCTATGTTGCTCACACAAGCGGTATTCCGTTTGAGCTATCTGTTATCATTGCAATCATAGGCGCAATGATAGTAGGTATTTTAACGGATAAAATAGCCTATAAACCTCTTAGGGACGCTCCAAAAATATCACTTTTGATTACCGCTATCGGTATCAGCTTCTTTTTGGAAAATCTCTTCAATGTGCTTTTCGGCGGAGTTCCAAGAGCGTTTTCCGCTCCGGACTATCTTACAAAGACGCTTCATATAGGTAGTGTAATAATGCCGAGAATGGTCTTTATAGTTCCTGCCGTTACTTTAATATTGCTTGCTATTATCTTATGGATACTATATAGAACGAAATACGGTATGGCTATTAGAGCTTTAGCTTTTGATATACCGACCGTTAAGCTTATGGGTATAAACGCTGATTTTATTATCATGATAGTCTTTGCTATGGGTTCGGGACTTGCGGCGATAGGAGGCGTCTTTTATGCCGTTAGTTATCCCTCTATCGATCCGCTTATGGGTATCATAGTGGGTCTTAAAGCGTTTGCGGCGGCGGTACTTGGAGGTATAGGAAGCGTTGCGGGGGCGGTAATAGGCGGTTTTATACTCGGTTTTACCGAGATAGTCGTTGTAGCCTTTATGCCTGACCTTGGAGGATACAAGGATGCTTTTGCGTTTGTTTTTCTTATTTTGGTTTTACTCTTTAAGCCTACGGGTATTATGGGTCAAGACTTAGATAGAAGTAGATTTTAGGAGGATATGATGCTAATAGAGAAAAAACATTTTATACAGCTTTTTTTATTTCTATCTACCATTTGGTTTATTTGGTATGCTCAAAACCACTTCGACCCGTACACCGTAAGTATACTTAACAATATAGCTATATTTGCCATATTGGCTCTTAGCTACAATCTTATAAACGGAATTGCGGGGCAATTTTCACTTGAGCCTAACGGCTTTGTGGCTATAGGAGCGTATGTTACGGCGCTATTTTTGATACCGGGCGATACTAAGCTTGATATGTTCGCTTTGGAAGACCCCGCACCAATCATAATGGCTATGCACTCAAGCTTTTTACCGGCGCTTATCATGAGCGGTGTGGTTGCGGCGGCTTTAGCTTTTATACTTTCCGTTCCCGTATTTAGAGTAAGAGGCGATTATCTTGCCATCGTAACTCTTGGATTTGGATTTATTATTAGAATTTTTGCTATGAATAACCCAAAATACACAAACGGAGCGATGGGGCTAAACGATATTCCTTCCGAGGCAAATCTGTATTGGTGCGGTTTTATAGCCGTTATCACATTTATCGTCATGATAAATATCATTTACTCAAAGTTCGGAAGAGCTATGAAAGCGGTCAGAGACGATGAAGATGCCGCTACGGCAATGGGTGTAAATACATTTTGGATGAAAACATACGCATTTATGACAAGTGCATTTTTTGAAGGAGTCGGCGGAGGTTTGATGGCTTCGTTGTTAACGACCATATCTCCGGATCAGTTTACATTCTTGCTTACCTTCCAGCTTCTTATCATTATAGTGCTTGGAGGACTTGGAAGTATGAGCGGAGCAATTTTAGGTACTATTCTTGTTATGGGCGGAAGCGAATGGCTTAGATTTTTGGATCAAGATATGAATATCATGGGATACCATACCGGAGCGCACCCCGGACTTAGAATGGTGGTGTTTTCAATACTTCTTATCGTGATGATGTTATTTGCCAGACGAGGATTGTTCGGCAACAAAGAGTTGACGGAAATTTTTAAAAGGACCAAAAAATGATCTTAGAGATAAAAAATGTAACTATGAGATTTGGCGGAGTTACCGCTATAGACAATCTTAGTTTCGGAGTCAAATCGGGAGAAATCTTTGGTCTAATAGGTCCAAACGGAGCAGGTAAAACAACTATATTCAATATCATTACCGGCAACTACAAACAAACCGAAGGAGAAGTTTACTTTTTAAACGAATCCATATCGGGATTGAAGCCGAATCTTATCGTTAGAAAGGGAATAGCCAGAACTTTTCAAAATATTAGACTTTTTAAGAGTATGACCGTTTTGGAAAATGTCTTGATAGGTTTTCACAATCAGATAAATTATACTTTTTTTGAGTCAATTTTGAGATTGCCTAGATATTTTTCCGATGAGAAGAGGGTGAAAAAGGCGGCTATGGAGATACTTGAGAGATTTGGTATAGCCGAGTATGCCGACTATAACGCAACGGCACTAAGCTACGGCAACCAAAGAAAAGTAGAGATAGCTAGAGCTTTGGCAACCGAGCCGAAACTTTTGTTGCTTGACGAGCCTGCGGCGGGTATGAATCCCAATGAAACGGAAGACTTATCAAGAATTATAAAAGAGATCAAAGAGGAGTACGGCTTGACCATTCTTTTGATAGAGCACGATATGAAGTTCGTAAACAATATGTGCGATAAAGTGCTTGTGCTTGACTATGGTGAAGAGATATTTGAAGGAAAACCTGCCGACGCTATTGTCGACGAAAAGGTCGTAGCGGCATATTTGGGGGATTTTACACATGCTTAAAGTAAAGAATTTAGAAGTATATTACGGTGTTATAGCGGCTGTTAGAGGCATAGACTTTCATGTAAAAGAGGGCAATATAGTAACTCTTATAGGATCAAACGGCGCAGGAAAAACTTCCACATTGAATGCGATAGTAAATAGTGTCAAGAAAAAAGGGGTGGTAGAGTATTTCGGAGTGGATATAGCAAAGCTCAAAACTCATGAGATAATCCAAAGAGGCGTATCTCTCGTGCCTGAGGGTAGAAGAGTGTTTATAAATCTTACGGTTGATGAAAATCTTAGAATGGGTGCTTTTAATAATGATGAAAACTTTGAAACTCTAAGAGACGAGATGTATGAGATGTTTCCAAGACTTGCTAGCAGAAAAGACCAATTAGCCGGAACTATGAGCGGAGGAGAGCAGCAGATGCTCGCTATCGCAAGAGCTTTGATGAGTGAAACGAAGCTTTTGATGCTTGATGAACCGAGCCTAGGACTAGCACCAAAGATAGTTGGAGAGCTGTTTGAGATCATTCAAAGATTGAAAGAGAATATCACCATTTTGCTAGTAGAGCAAAATGCTTTTGCTGCTTTAAAGATAGCCGATTATGCGTATGTGCTTGAAAACGGAAGTATCGCTTTGGAAGATAAAGCCGAAGTGTTACTTGGCAATGATGAGGTTAGAAAGAAATATTTGGGAGGATAAAGGGGTTATTTTCCTTTATCCTTTTTTTGGCAAGCGGGACATATACCTTCAAATGTTACTAAAGTTTTTTCTATTTTATATCCGCTTTTTAGTTGCGCGTTTTTCGTCATAGGCTCGCTTTCAACAGAAATATCCGTCAATTTTCCACATTCTCTACATAACAAATGTGCATGATCTTCTTTTGAAAGTTCGTATCTAGTTTTGAGTTTAGGAATTTTAACTTCTGTTAAAAAACCGTTTTCCGTCATAGAATTGATATTTTTATATACGGTTGCCAAAGATATATACGGAAATATGTTTTTTAAAGATTCGTATAACGTATCAATATCTATATGTCCTCTTTTTTCAATTTCTTCAATCATATACATTCTTTGTGGAGTTGCTTTTAAACGATACTCCTTTAGCCTTGTTTTATAGTTTTGCATCTATTTTTCCTTAAATTATAACTTTTGCACTATTTTGTGCAAAATGTCACTTTTGAAATGATACAATAGATAGGGTTGCGATGTCAATAAAATATTGTTATTTATCTTCATTGTCGCTGTTTTTGTGTAAACTCTCTTTTGTTGTTTTAACTGCGCTATCTATGGCGTTTTTAGCGACTTCCCAAGCTCTTAAACCGAGTTTTTTGGATTCTTTCGCCACATTTTCGATATCGTCTTTGTTGATAGGTTTTATTTTTTTATCTATATGCAAATCCGTTATTTTTTGAGAGAGTCTCTTTTTAAGCTCGTTTATTTTTGGGCTTTCTTTAAGTTTTTCAATCTTATTTAAAATATTCTCTTTCGTATCCGATGTTATTTTGATGATTTTTGTCAATGAAGAGTCTATATCGTACATCAAATCTTCCAGTATCTTTTTTGATATACCGTTTGATTTTTTGGCGCACTGCTTTATAATATCGATAAAATCACTATTTGCATCTATGATATTTAACCCCTCAAAAAGTATCTTTTCTTGTCTTTCGTCTCGTATCTCATCGGGTAAAAACTCAAGATTTTCATTAAATTGTTTTATGGCTTTAGTAATGCCGTTTTTGACTCCAAATACCGCTCCTTTTAAAATATCTTTTGCGTATGCTTGATACTCATCGGCGATATTGACGGCTACTTCCAAGACTGTTTTTGATATATCCATCAATCTTTCTTTGCTAAAATCATCCTCTTGTATAGCTTGAAATACGATATTTTGTGTAATCTGATTTATCAACTCTTCAACATCTTTTTGTTTTTCCAAAACCGTTAAGATAGCTTCTTCTACCGTCTCTTTTAAAATGCCGAGCATTGAGACGTCTTTGAGCTTGATATCGCTTAAAGCTTTTTCTAAAAATTCCTTAGAATCTTCCTCGAGAGTATCGACGACTTTCTCCATCTCGCCATATAACTCATATAGAGTTTTTTTCAACTCATGCTTTTGTTCGTCAATCTCTCTTTCCAATCTACAAAGTTTGGTTATCATCTCATAGATTTCTTGCTCTTTGTCATAAGATATCGCTTTGGATATGCCCTCTATTACGGCTGAGACCGTACTAATATTTTCGATATTTTCCTCTTTTAATACCCTTATAAAGCTTTTTAAAAGCTCTATGGCTCTATGTTCTCTTTTTTTGTTGTCTTTCAATCTGGAGAGCTTTTTTTTACTAAGTTCGAAAGCCGATTTTTTAATCTTCTTTTCTATCTCATCCACCTCTTTTGTGCCATGTATCTGCTTTAAAAACTCTTCTTGAATATTTAACATCTTATTTCCTTATATGATTATTTTAATATTTTCATCTTTTTTTAGGTCGTTATAGGTGTCTAACCTATCTTTTTCATCGTTTACCGTCATTTTAAAAGAGTAGCTCTCATAGTTGCCCTTTTTGCTTCTGCTGGAAAAGTCAAGAGAGTAGTCTCTGTGAGAATATTTTTTTGATATGGAGTCCTTAAGTTTCTCTCCATCTTTTGTAAAGAGTTTATATTCCCACTCGCACGGATAGTTAAGTTCTAATTTTTTACTTTTTTCTGATGAAGTGACCGCTTTTCCCGCCATCTTTTTCCTCCAGTAATATATCGCTTATAACCATGCTTTTATCTATGGCTTTTGCCATATCGTAAATAGTCAATAACCCCACGCTAACTCCTGTTAACGCTTCCATCTCAACTCCAGTTTTTCCGACAAGCTTAGCACTAACCGTTAGTTTGAAGCCCGGCAGTTCGTCAAGCTGTTCTATATCGCACTTTATTGATGTTAGCATCAGCGGATGACACATCGGTATCAGAGAACTTGTCTGTTTTGCGCCCATAATGGAGGCGATAACCGCCGTTTGCAAAACCGGGCCTTTTTTTGTCTTATTTTGTACGATTGCCTCATAGGCTTCTTTTGACATTTTTATAGTACCGCTTGCTACCGCCACTCTAAATGTATTCTCTTTAGGAGAAACATCTACCATTTTAGGTCTGTCGTTTTCGTCCAAATGCGTAAGTTTCATCTTTTTTCCTAAAATTTTTTCATATATTTTACCAAAAGTTACATTATTTGGCGCTGTATGGTATAATATAAGCATGAAATATTTTAAAACGGTAGAAAAAGATAAAAAAATTATCGTAAATTGTTACGGACGATGGGATATCAATACTGCGGAGAAGTTGCAAAAAGAGGTTGATACCGTTTTGTCAAAGATTCAAGCCTTTGACGATATCGTTTTGAATCTTGAAGGAGTGGATAGCATAGATACCTCCGGAGCGGTTTTGTTTAGCGAGTTGCTTAAGAGGCTTGGCAAATCAAATGTATCTATCGAATATAAAGATGATAAGCAAAAAGAGCTTATAGAGCTTGTTTTTAGGACGGATGCCGATATAACCGTAAAAAACGCTAAAAGCAAAACAAGGGAGTTAAATCTTGTACAAAAGATAGGAAAATATTTTTTAAGTTTTTTTTCCGATTTTTTACTTTTTGTGGATTTTATAGGGGAGTGTAGTTTGGCGTTTGCCGCATACCTGCTACATCCTTCCAAAATAAGATGGAAAGCTATCGTAAAAGGTATCGAAAATGCCGGTGTGAGCGCTATTCCTATAGTAGCTTTAACATCGTTTTTAGTCGGTGTAGTTATAGCGTATCAAAGTGCGGTACAACTTCAAAAGTTCGGAGCAAATATCTTTATCGTAGATATGATAGGCATATCCGTCACAAGAGAGTTGGCACCCCTTATCACCGCTATCGTCGTAGCGGGCAGAAGCGGTTCTAGTTATACTGCTCAGATAGGAGCCCAAAAGATTACAAGAGAGTTGGACGCTATGAAAACTATGGGGTTCAATCTTTTTGAATTTTTGGTCTTACCAAGAATCATAGCTTTAGTTATAGCGTTGCCTCTTTTGATATTTTTTGCCGATTTGGTCGGTATTTTCGGAGGGATGGTCGTAGCTAAGTATCAAGTGGAAATATCGTATGTAGAGTTTTTAAAAAGACTTCAAAGCGTTCTTCCTCTTAGACATCTATGGATAGGTTTGGCAAAGGGTCCGTTTTTTGCCGTTTTGATAGCTAGTATCGGATGTTTTAGGGGTTTTCAAG
This sequence comes from Campylobacterota bacterium, assembly GCA_013153915.1. Taxonomy (GTDB): domain Bacteria; phylum Campylobacterota; class Campylobacteria; order Campylobacterales; family JALSKU01; genus JALSKU01. The sequence continues at coordinate 4,718 of JAADDL010000048.1, read as the reverse complement.
TCTCAAGCAATACCGAAAGTATAGGAAAATATACTACTATAAGCGTAGTAAACTCTATATTTTTGGTTATAGCGTGTGATGCTTTGTTTTCTATTATATTTACGAGTCTTGGGATTTGAAGCGATGGAAAAAGTAGTAGAATTAAAAGATATAGTGACGAAATTCGGTAAAAAAGTTGTGCATGATAGAGTCAGCTTAACGGTAAATGAAGGTGAGATATACGGTATCTTGGGGGGAAGCGGATCGGGTAAATCGACCCTTATGAACGAGATGATTATGTTGCTTCGCCCGTATAGCGGGGAGATTAAGGTGCTAGGAAAGGATATTTTGCGTATTAATAAAAAAGATGCCCTTTATCTTAAACATAACTGGGGGGTTCTTTTCCAAAGCGGCGCTCTTTTTTCTTCTTTAAATATTAGAGAAAATATTGATGTGCTATTGAAAGAGTACACAAAGCTGTCTAAAAAGATAAGAGACGAAATGATAGAGATGAAGATCGAGCTTGTAGGGCTCGGTAGCGATGTTTTAGATATGTACCCTAGCGAATTAAGCGGAGGTATGATAAAAAGAGTGGCTTTGGCTAGGGCTTTGATAATGGATCCGAAGATACTTTTTTTGGATGAGCCCACAAGCGGACTTGATCCCATAGGCTCAAGAGATTTTGATAATATGTTGATTAATCTAAGAGATATTTTGGGATTTACCGCCGTTATAGTTACGCATGATTTGGAAACCGTAAAAAATATAATGGATAGGTTTGTGCTTTTGGGCAATAAAAAGGCGGTAGCCGAAGGTACTCTTGATGAGGTTTTGGATACGGATAACGAGTATATAAAAAAGTTTTTTAACGTAAATAGGGGAGAAACAAGGAGAGTGAGATATGGAAAGTAAAGCAAATTATACGATAGTCGGTATTTTTGTATTGCTGTTGAGCACGGGGGTGATACTATTTGCTTTTTGGCTCGGCAAATACGGTTTTAAAGACGAGTACGACTACTATAAAGTCTATACGAAAGATTCTGTTTCCGGTTTGAGCGTAAACGCTTCCGTGAAGTATAAAGGCGTAGATGTCGGAACCGTTAGCAAAATAAGGATAAATCCAAAAAATATCAAAGAGATAGAGATACTTTTGCAGGTAAAAAAGGGTACCCCGATTACCGAGGGAATGTATGCCGAGTTAAAATATTTCGGTTTGACGGGATTGGCGTACATTGAGCTTGCCGGAGGCAGTAAAGACGCCCCTCCGCTTAAAAAGAAAGATTCGGATATACCCGTGATAAGGGAAAAACCCTCTTTATACAATAGGCTTGATACGACATTGACCGATATGACGGCAAAGGTGACTATCGCTCTTGATAAGATAGATAAACTTTTGAGTGATCAAAATATAAAAAATATGAGTAAAACCATAGAAAACACTATGGAGATTACGGAAAATATTAAAAAATCAAACCCCGAAATCACCAAAGCGATCAAAAATTTTGTGGAGATAGAGGAAAATATAAATATATTGACAAAAAATCTCTCCGATACCTCTTTGAAGATTGCGTCATCTTCGGATGCTTTTACGGATATGACAAATTCTATAAAAAAGGTGACGAAAGAGGAGATAAATAATCTGGTAAAACAGATAAACGAAGCATCCAAAAAGGCTAATGCTTTGATTAATGATATAATTACGCAGGTAAAAAGCGGAGATTATAATCTCAAAAAGATCTCTTCTCCGACGATTTCTCAGATAAACCAAGCTATTAGGGAATTAAGAATACTTTTAAAAACATCTCAAGAAACCATAGAAGAGTTGGAAAAATCTCCAAGTGATCTGCTATATAAAAAAGAGAGTCCGCTACTTGGACCGGGAGAGAAGATACAATGAGAAAAAAAATATCTATTTTGACGGTGATTTTGTTTTTGACGGTCGGTTGCGCGGTAAAACCGCTGCCTCCTACAAAAAGATATCGAATAAAATCTGATGATATTAAAATTAAAAGTTTTTCTAAACCTGTTGGATGCGATAGTATAAATATTTCGTTTGTGGATAGCGACGATAAAATCATGAGTAAAGATATTATATATGTTAAAGGATTGGAAAAAAATAGATACTACTTTAGCAAGTGGTTTGAAACGCCAAATCTTATGCTTACGAAATTACTATTTCAAAGCGTTAAAAAATCGGGAATATGTAAAAACGTCTACTATATGATGGATGATTTAAATCCAAAATATACACTTAATAGTAAAATTTTAGAGTTTGACCAAGTTTTTGATAACAATAGTTCTTATGCCGTTGCCGATATTTTGTTTTATATTGTCGACGGTGATAGTAATATTATCGCTGAAAAAGAGTTTAGGGTTTTTAAGAAGTCTCCGTCAAACGATGCCGCGGGAGGAGTAAAATCTTTATCTTCCGCAACAAACGATATTATTGAAAAAACTCTTTCTTGGATGAGAAATAGTATGCAAAGGGCTAATCGCTGAAATACCGAAATGAAAAATATTATAAAAAACTATAAATTTTATTGCAAGCGACGGTCGCTTTGTCTTGTAAAAATATATCGGTTATAGTTTCGGTGTAGTTTGACTTTTCTATGTTTATTTCTATGATTTTTGCCTTTTTTGCCATATAGGGTAGTTGGCTTGCCGGCATAATCTCTCCGGTAGTGCCTATGATTATTAAAACATCGGCATTGGTGCATAACTCTATAGCTTTATGTTGAGCTTTTGGAGGTATCGGTTCCCCAAAAAAGACAAAATCGGGCTTTAATAACCCTCCGCACTTTTTGCAATACGGTGGTATATTGTTTAAAGAGATATCTTTTGAGTCATACTTGACACCGCAACCCATACAAAGCATCTTTGAGGCGGTGCCATGAAACTCTACGACGTTTTTGCTTCCCGCCTCTTGATGTAGATTGTCGATGTTTTGGGTAACGATACCTTTTAGTTGCCCCATATCTTCAAGTTTTGCCAAAAATTTATGTGCGTCGTTAGGCTTGGTATCGCCCATATAGTCATAAAATATCTCTTTTATATAGTGCCAACTCTCTTTGGGGTTGTTAATGAAAAAATCGATATCCAGTATCTTTGGGTCATACTTGCTCCAAAGTCCGGTTGGCCCTCTAAAAGTAGGTATCCCGCTTTCGACCGATATGCCGGCTCCCGTGAAGGCTACACAGTATTTAGAATCCTTTATCGCTTTTGCGGCCTCTTTGTATAATGTATCCATCAAAACTCCTTTTTAAAATTATATCAAAAATAAAATTAAACTGAAAATAATAGACTTTATTCTATTTTTTAAGATAACTTGATATTACTACTATCAATATACCTTTGTTTACATTTGTTTACTTTTATTAGTATATAATTTCATAAATATTTAATAAAAGGAGTAAGAGATGAGAAAAGGTTTAGTTGTTTCAGCCATAGTGGCTTCTCTTTTGTGTAGCGTATCGTTCGCAGGAAATTCTAAAACAAGTCAAGTAAAGGGTAGTAGCTCTAAGATGCTTGTAAAAAATGAGGTTAAATTTCAAGATAAGAAGTTGAAAATGGCTTCAATGGATATACAAAAAGGTTTAAACGATACTTTAAAAGCGATAGATGCGCTTCATAAAAATGATGTAAAAACGGCAAAAAAAGCGCTTGAAGAGGCAAATAAATATTTTGAAAAAGCTTTAAAAGCCGATCCGTCTTTAAGACTTGTACCTATCGAGAACGAAATAGTAGCTTTTCAATATCAAGGCGGACCGAAAGAGATAAAAGCGGCAGTCGATATAGCAAAAGGCTTGTTGGACAAAAATGAGGTCCAATTTGCCAGAGAAACATTGGTGCCTTTAAGAGATGAGATAGATATCACAACTCACTATATTCCTATGGATTTATATCCTCAATCAACAAAGATAGCTACAAAATTGCTTGAAAAAGGCAAAACAAGAGAGGCGTTGCAAGAGTTGATTTTGGGACTTAGTACTATAGTAGGCGATCAAGTCGTCATACCTATTCCATTATTGGCGGCACAAGACCTTGTAAAGGCAGCTTCAAAGCTTGATAAAAAGAGGAAAAAAGATGCTTTGGCATTGCTTGACCAAGCAAAAGTGGAGCTAGAAAAAGCCGTACTTCTCGGATATACTACGGCTCATTCTCAAGAGTACAAAAACTTAACCAAGATGATAAACGGAATCGAAAAAGAGATAAAAGGCGAGAATCATGTTGAAAAACTATATGAAAATATCAAAGCTAAATTTAAATCTCTACTTGGCAAAACAAGACACGAAAGACAAAAATTAGACTCTAATAATGTATATAACGGAACTAAAAAAGAGCATCAAAGTGCTGTAAAAGAGGAAAATCAAGATATCGTAAACTTTGTAACAAAACAAAGACTTAACGCATATTAATCTAAATAAGCGGACAAAGGTTACTTCCTTTGTCCGCCAACTTCACCCACAACTTCTTCAAATCTTATCTATAGCTTATTTAAAAAAATATATAAACAATTTTATATAAAAAATAGCTATATAAATTTAATTCTACATTACTATATGATATAATCATCTTTTGTAAAGTTATTTAAAGTTATAAAACAACAAAAAATAAAAAATTTTGAAGGAGGAAATAGTGGCTGAGAAGAAGTCGATGTCTTTAACGGTAAAGGTCTTGATCGGTATGGCCTTGGGTATAGTAGTAGGTCTTGGTATCAATCTGTCGGGTTTAAACGCTCC
>JAADDL010000012.1 GCA_013153915.1 Campylobacterota bacterium | reverse complement strand
TGTCGGCTCATCCGCCAAAATTATCTCGGGTTTGTTCGCCAAAGCTCTCGCTATCTAAACCAAGCAAAACTAAACAGGGATCTAGCCTATCAATATCTTGAGTTTTTGATAGGTGTAAAAGTTGACTCTATTGCTCACAAGGATGAGTTGGCACCTTTGCCGAAAAAGAGTATCGACCAAATGGTAGAAGAGTGTATAGACCTTAAAAAAGCCAAAGTCGGCTATAAGATTACAAAAGAGAATATTAAACTTAAAAAAAGCGTATATTATCCTACGATAGGAGCTTTTGGAGAGTACTCTACGAGTGATGATAAACCTTTTAATGACTTTTTTAAACACGATAGCTATACTGTGGGGGCTCAGTTAAAATGGAACATATTTGACGGTGGTAAAAAATCGGCCGAACTTCAAGAGGCAAAGATTGAGAGATTGAAAATGGCTGAACAGTTAAATTTGGCAAAAAGAGGCTTGGCGCTTAAGATAAGACAGATAATAACCGAAGTTAAGAGTAAAGATTATGATGTAGAGGCAAAAAGTAAAGAGTTTGAGTTTGCAAAAAAGGTTTTCGAACAGTATGAAGGAAAATACAAAGAGGGGCTTGAAAAGATTAGTAATGTATTGATAAAACACTCCGAAGAGATAAAGTCTCTTTTGGAGCTTTTAAAGGTTAAGACAGCTAGAAATCAAAAAGTTTTTGAGTTAGAAAGATTATTGGAGGAGAGATAAGATGAAAAAGGTATTGTTTGTATTGTTTAGCGTTGTCTCTATAGCGTTAGCATCGGATTTGAAGCTGTCCGGTACAGTTGTAAGCGACGATACGAAAATGATAGCAAGTAGATTTATGGGATTTGTAAAAAATGTATATGTAAAAGAGGGTGATTATGTAAAAAAAGGAAAGCTTTTATATGAAATCGACTCTAAAGAGATAGATTTAGCAAAATCCCAAGTGGAGCTTGCCATATCTCAAGCTAGATTGGCTATACAGATGAATCAAAATATGTATAACAATGTCCATATGAACTATGAAAGATATAAAAGACTATATAAAAAAGGATATGTATCCAAGTATGACCTTGAAAATATGCAGTTAATGGAAAAAAATACATACGATATGGTAAATATCTCAAAAAAGCAGTTGGCTCAAGCACAAGCAAAGCTAAAAGAGGTTATGCATCAGTATGATTATCTTAAACTCAAAGCTCCAAACGACGGGGTTATTATACAAAAAAATATAAAAGTGGGACAAATAGCCATACCGGGAATGCCCGCACTTATCTTAACCTCTTTAAATGATTTGAAAGTTATGGCGCAAATCGGGGAGAGTAACTTGAAAGATTTAAAAATAGGCAAAACGGTAGATATAAATATACCGTCGATAGGATACAAGACGGTTGGAAAGATAGCTTCTATCATCCCCGCATCAAATCCTATGACACATAAATTTAAAGTGAAAATATCATTTAAAAAAGATAACTCCAAGATGATAATTCCCGGAATGTATTCCGAGATTACCATCAAGTAGGGGACGATATGGATAAAAAAATATGTTATAAGCCGAAAGATTATGCCGGAAAGTTGGCGCTTTCCTTTTTGCATAGTCCTTTGACGGCGCTTTTAGCGGTTTTTATATTGGCTATCGGTTATCTATCTTTGGAGATAATGCCAAGAGAAGAAGACCCGCAGATAGCTATAAGCGGTGGTGCTATTATTGTGCCTATGCCGGGCGCTACGCCCAAAGAGATAGAAAATGTCATAGTTAAACCCTTGGAACAAAGAATTAGAGAGATATCGGGAGTCGAGCATATATACGGTATAGCTATGCATAATGTCGGTATCGTAAATGTCCAGTACTATATAGGTGAAAATAGACAAATATCAAATCTAAAACTTTACGATAAAGTTATGCAACACATAGACGAATTGCCAAAAAACGCTATGCATCCTATAGTAAAGCCGTTTGATATAGATATAGATATCCCCATACTCTCTTTTGCGTTTTACAAAAAAGATCAAAGCCTAAGTGACGCAAAGCTTTTTAAGATAGTAAAGGATATACAGTATAAATTAAACGGTATAAAAAACGTATCGAAAACCGAATTAAAAGGTGCGCACAAAAGACAGTTTAATATTTTGGTCGATTTAAATAAGCTAAAAGGCTATCATATATCTTTAGGTCAAATTATGCAAGCCGTCGGTTCCATAGCCAAAGAGGTTCCTGAAGTTAAAAATAGAACCAAGGATAATAAGATAGTGATATTCGGCGTTCCTAATGCGATAGAGAGCATTGAGGATGTAAAAAATATCATGGTTGCAAACTATATGAACTCTCCTATATACATAAAAGATATCGCAACGGTTAAGGACGGTATAGATATACAAAATTTTAAAAACGCTACACTGTGGAGTAAAGATATCAAGCAAGAAAAACCTCAATATACTTTGACTATCGCAAAACTTAAAGGCACAAACGCTGTTTTTGTGGCAAACGACGTGTTGGCTAAGATGAAAGAGATAAAGCCGATACTGGAAAAAGAGGGTATTGGCTATGTTTTAACGAGAAATTACGGTAAAAGAGCGAATGATGCGGTTAATGAGTTGGTTGACCATCTTTTGATAACTATCGGTATAATAGCTATCATGCTTGTATTTTTCCTTGGATGGAAAGAGGCGATTATCGTCACATTTACGGTACCTGCTATCTTGGCTATAACTCTTTTTATAGCGTATATCACGGGTCAAACCATCAACCGTATCACGCTTTTTGCTTTCTTGTTGTCTTTGGGACTTTTGGTGGATGCCGCCATCATTGTTATAGAAAACATCCATAGACATTTGCACTCTCATGACGCCGTAGATAAAGAGAAAGACGAGATACTTGTGGAGGCGACAGATGAGATAGGTGCGCCGACCAATATAGCGACACTCGCTATCATACTTACGATGGTTCCTATGGCTTTTGTGGGGGGCATGATGGGGCAGTTTATGAAGCCTATCCCGCAAAATGTGCCTGTTGCATTGATAGCGTCGCTGATAATCGCATATATATTTACTCCGTATCTATCAAGATTGCTTTTGAAAAAGCCTAAAATGCACCATCACCATCACCATTTTCAAAAGAAAGTGCATAACAAAAAGCTCTCTTGTGAAGAAGGGGGTGCAAAATGAAAATGTATGAGAAGTTCGTTTACGCAATTATAAACAATAGATTTTATAAATTTTTAGTGATTGTTATAACTCTTTTAGCCTTAGTAGGCTCCGTGCTAATGATAGCGCCTACAAAGATAGTATTGGCAAAAATGTTGCCCGGCAAAAGCGCAAACACTTACAGCGTCTATATAGACCTTCCTACCGGAAGTTCGATAGAGCAAACCAAAAAGGTAGGGGAGTGCGTGCTTAATATCTTAAAAAAAGAGAAAGAGGTTACCGATATCGAGAGTTTTTACGGAGAGGGAGCGCCTCTTGATTATGCCGGCTTGGTAAAAGGTAGCGGATTTAAAAATAGTGAAAATGTTGCCGAATTTGTTATAAATCTTACCGATAAGCATGAAAGAGAAGAGAGAAGTTACGAGATGGTTCATAGATTAAGACCTATCGTAAAGAAAAGTTGCGAAAAGATAGTAAACGGAACCGTTATAAAGATGATAGAGCAACCTGCGGGTCCTCCGACTCTCGCCTCTATAGTTACGGAGATTTACGGTCAAGATTTAAAATCTATCAGAAAGCTTTCGGAAAGAGTCGCTAAAATACTAAAGCACACGGAAGGATTGGTGGATATAGACGTAATGGATGATGATATATTTACGAAGTATAACGTTATTCCGAATGTAGATAAGATACAAAAGAGCGGGCTTGCCGTAGAGCAAGTGCAAAAGATACTCTATCTAGCCTTTGAAGGTATGGGTGTCGGAGTAAAAAATAGCGATGAATATCCCTCGCAGATAGAGATATTTTTAAGACTTAGCGATAAAACGAGAAGATTTGACACCTCTTCTTTGCATGATGTAAAAAGTAAGCTATCTTCGTTTGAACTGATGAATCAAAGAGGCATGATGGTGCCTCTCGGTGAAGTTGTGGATATCGTAAAAAGCACTAATGAATCAACGATAATGCATAAAAATCTTAGAAGATATATAAATGTTACAGCCGAAACGGACGAAGTGTCGCAAGTGTATCCTCTTTTGGACGCACGAGACGAGATGATTAAAGAGTTATCCAAAGATTTTGTTATCAAAAAAGAGAGTGTCAAAAACTTTACGCATATGTTCGATCTTCATTTGACCGATAAAAAAACAGGTGAAAAGTTTGATATCGTATGGGATGGAGAGATGAAGGTAACGCTTGATACCTTTAGAGATTTGGGTCTTGCTTTTATAGCGGCACTTGTCTTGATATATGTTTTGATGGTTATATACTACAAGAGTTACTCTATAAGCAGTATCATAATGGCGGGAAGCTTCTTGTCTATCATAGGCGTTATAGTGGGACACTGGGTTGCCGATATCGTTACGAAAGATACTTTTTTCCTTACGGCGACAAGTTTGATAGGATTTATCGCCTTGATGGGTATAAGCTCGAGAAACTCTTTGCTTTTGGTTGATTTTGCCAAAGCCCTTATGGAAGAAAAAGGTATAGAGAAAAAAAGAGCCATAGCCATAGCTACCGCAACAAGAGCGAAGCCTATCATGCTAACGGCTATCGCTATCATACTAGGCTCGGCGCTTCTTGCGAGCGATCCGATATTCGGCGGTTTGGGAGTGGCGCTGATAGGTGGAACAGTTGCCGCCGTGGCGGTATCTTTGATATTTATTCCCGTTTTGATGGATAACACAAAAGCAATATAATTTAGGAGAAAAAATGGCAACATATTCAATGGGTGATTTGAAAAAAGGTTTAAAGATAGAGTTAAACGGAATTCCATATAAGATAGTGGAGTATCAACACGTTAAGCCGGGCAAAGGTGCGGCGTTTGTTAGAGTAAAGATAAAATCGTTTCTAAACGGCAA
>JAADDL010000059.1 GCA_013153915.1 Campylobacterota bacterium | reverse complement strand
GGATACAACGATATAAAAGTCGGCGACTATCTTGAGAGCTTTAAGAAAGTAGAAGAGAAGGCGACATTTGAATAAAAAGAGTATCAAGCTACAAAGAACGGAAAGTATCTTAAAAGAGGTGCTTTCCGAAGCTATAGCGACACTTAACGACGGGATGTTAAAGAGTCTTGTGGTTACCGATGTTGACTGCAAAAGGGGCAAGTATGATGCGGATGTACTGCTTGACCAAACGCTTTTAAACGATGAAGATAAAGAGTATATCAAAAAACATTTAAAAAAGGTAAAGCCATACCTTGAAAATTATGTACTACAAAACGAAGGTTGGTTTAAGTGTCCTAAACTTCACTTCAAATTTGACGACAAACTACAAAAAAAAGAGAAGATGGATATGCTTTTTTCTAAAATTTCCAAAGAGTTAAAGGGTAGAGATGATTGATGAAGAGATGCTAGCTCAAATCATAGAAGATAACGGAGCTTTTTTGTATGATACGGAATTGACCGAGGAGAATGACCAAAAGATTTTTCGCGTCTATATCACGACTCCAAACGGTATAACTCTTGATGAGTGTGCCAAAATAACCAACATAATCTCACCCATCATAGACACAAATCCGCCTACTCAAGATAAATACTTTCTTGAAGTTAGCTCACCCGGAGTCGAAAGAGCCTTAAAAAAGCCCAAGCACTTTAAAAACTCGATAGGCGAAACTCTAAAATTAAAGACTATACACTCCAAAAAATACATCTCAAAGCTTGTAGAAGCGAATGATAAAGGTATAAAGATAGAGGATAAAAACAAAACGGTTTTTATACCTTATGACGAGATTTCAAAAGCCAGAACATATATAGAATGGTAAATGAGGAATTTTATCTATCTCTCGCTCTAAATGAGGCTTGGAAGTATCAACTCTTAACATACCCAAATCCTCCGGTCGGAGCGCTCATAAGAGACAAGCACGGCAACATTCTTGCTATCAATGCCCACAAAAAACAGGGCAAAGCCCATGCGGAGCTTGAGTGCGTAAAAGAGGCTTATATCTCACTAACCGATAATAAAGAGTTACAAGATGTAGAAGATGCCTCTAAAATACACCGATATTTGCTACAAAACCACAACGGTATCTTTAAAGATTGCACTATCTATGTCACGCTTGAGCCTTGTAACCACTACGGCTCGACTCCGCCTTGTTCTTTACTCATATCGCAACTTGGCTTTAAAGAGGTCGTCATAGGCTCTACCGAAAAGAATAAAAAAGCCAAAGGAGGCATAGAGACCCTAAAACAAAACGGCATAAAGGTAAAAACGGGGGTTTTGGAAAAAGAGTGCGATGAGCTTATAGAGCCTTTTTTAAAGTGGCAAAAAGATAGATTTGTCTTTTTCAAGATGGCTCAAAATCTAAACGGCACCTACGATACGGGCATCATCAGCTCCGATAAATCAAGAGAGTACGTCCATAAAATAAGAGACAAGATAGACTTGCTGGTGATAGGCGGAAATACGGTAAGAAAAGATAGACCCACTCTTGATAGCAGAATGATAAACGGTAAAGCTCCCGATGTGCTTATATACTCAAAAAGAGGGGATTTTGACACTTCCATACCCCTTTTTAAAGTAAAAAATAGAAAAGTTTATATAAGTGATAGCCTCGATATAGTCAAAAAATATAACTTTATCATGATAGAAGGGGCTGAAAAATTGATGAAAGCTTGTGATAGCGTTATAGACTGGTATCTCTTTTTTATCGCTCCAAATATAAAAGTCGGGAAAAATATCTCTTTCGAAAAAGAGTTGCAAACTCTACACCAAGACAAAATATCAACAGACACTATGCTTTGGATGAGATAGTTTTTACTAACTCTTTTTCAATCCGTAGTTTTTAAATTTCTCCAATATCTTATCCATCTCTTTGTCATCCAGCACGACGGGATTTGAGAGTTGTTTGGCAAAGATATACTGTTTTGCCGCACTCTCTATCTCTACGGCAAGCCATAAAGCCTTTTTTAAACTCTTAGCGGTCGTCAATACGCCGTGATTTGCCAAAAGACAAGAGTTATACCCCTCGTTTAGAGTATCTAAAATATTTTCGGATAACTCTTTTGTACCGAATGTCGCATATTTGGCGCACGGTATCTTTTTGCCTCCCGTCACGGCAACCATATAGTGACAAGGCGGTATATCCTCTCTACACATAGCAACGGCAGTGGCGTATGTGGAGTGGTTATGCAATACGGCATTAACATCCTTTTTAGCCTTCAATATATCAAAATGAAAATCAAGTTCGCTTGAGGGAGGATGCTTGCCTTTGTAAGCTTTTTTATCCTCAAAAGGGACAAAAACCAAATCTTCGGGAGTCATTTCGCCATACGGCACACCGCTTGGAGTTATCAACATACCCTCACCCAATCTATGGCTGACATTGCCCGAAGTGCCTTGGTTGATACCGAGTCTCTCCATCTCCAAACACACTCTAACTATCTCTTTTCTTATCTCTAACTCTTCCATTTTACCTACTTATATGAAGATCAAACACAAATCTATCGGATAGATAGTAGCCTATGCTGTAAGCTATCTTTCTACCGTTTTCATCATGTATTAACATTTTTCTTATCAATACGGGAGTTTTGTCGTCTTTAAAACTAAGATGCTTTTTTATCTCCGAAACAGGCATTGCCGCCAATATCTCCTCTTGAGAAAAAAGAATCTTGATATTTAGCTTACCCTCCAAAAACTCATAAAGTTTTATGATATTCCCATCGTTTAAATCCTCAATTTCGAGATTTAAATCGGGATGAAAATAGCTCTTTACATACAGTTCCGGCTCCAAATACCCTTTTACTCTGACAAGCTGAATGATTTTTCTATTTGGTTTTATCTGAAACTTTTTATAGACTTCACAATCAGCCCTCACCAAAGATACGCCATGCTCAAATAGTTTGAACTTTCTATTTTGTCTTTGCATATCGTCATTAAAACTATACCAGTTGTTTAGCGTTGTCTTTATGCGATTGTCTTGGATATTTTTGAAAGTTCCTCTATTTTTCTTTCTTATGATGAGATTTTTATTGATCAAAGAGTACATAGCCTTTCTGACTGTATTTCTACTCACATTTAACTTATTTGATATCTCTATCTCATTAGGGAGTTTAGCACCTTTATCGTACGGCTCTTTCGTAAGCAACTCCGAAATAATATCCTCCACCTGCTTATATAAAGGGGTGGAGGAGTTTTTATCCACATAGTACTGAGAAAGACTCAAGGCTTACTCGCTTTTTGCGGATTTAGAAAAATCATAAGGCGCTCTTATGATGCCTTTTTCCGTTATAAAACCGCTTATCAACGAATTGTCCGTCACATCAAAAGCGGGATTGAACACTTTTATATCTTTGGGAGCAATCTGCTGTCCTTTTATATAGATAAGCTCTTGCGCCCCTCTCTCTTCCACCACTATGCCGTCCCCCGTTTTGGTATCCACATCTATAGTGGAGTATGGACACGCTATATAAAACGGGATACCGTAGTGTTTTGCGTTTACCGCCAAAGAGAGAGTGCCTATCTTGTTTGCGGTATCTCCGTTGTTGGCAACCCTATCGGCTCCCACCACTATCATATCCACTTTTCCCAATTTCATAAGATATGATGAGACGCTATCGGCTATCATGGTAGTATCGACACCGAACTTATTTAACTCCCAGCAAGTTATCCTCGCCCCTTGTAAAAGAGGTCTTGTTTCGCTAGAGTAGGCTTTAAACCTCACCCCTTTGCTCCAAGCAACATACATTGGCGCCAACGCCGTACCTATGCCGCCCGTCGCCAACGCTCCCGCATTGCAAAGAGTCAATACGCCAAACCCCTCTTTTATAAGCTCCGCTCCGTTTTCTCCGATTTCTCTACAAGTCTTGATATCGCTTTTGTGTATGGCGATAGCTTCATCTCTTATAGCTTTATACAACTCTTTTGAGCTTGAACTTTTCGGAAAGTTCTTGGCTATCTTTGAGAGTTTATTTAGAGCCCAGCTTAGATTGACCGCCGTCGGTCTTGAACTATTTAGATATTCGGCATTTTGCTCCACTATCTTTATAAATTCGTCAAGAGGTCTGTCGATATGCTCTTTCAAACTTATAAGCAGTCCGTAAGCCCCCGCTATACCTATGGCGGGAGCACCTCTAACTTTTAACATATATATGGAGTCATATACTTGATTTAAATCCTTTTGCTCCTCGATAACCTCTTCAACCGGAAGCTTTGTTTGGTCAAGTATAAAAAACCTATCCTCTTTCTCGTCAAAAAAGATTGCTTTGGGGATAGTCTCCAACTTTTTTTCTATATCTTCACTCATTAGAACAATCCTTTTTTATCCGTAGGCATCCAAGGACGATTTAACAAATCCACACTATTGAATTTAGGAAATTTTTCTCTTAACTGTTTCATATTTTTTATATGAAGTTTTCTTAACTCTTTAGCGGTAAATAGCATAGGCGGTATAAGTATCTCATGAGGAACTTTTTCTCCGGCTATCTCCAAAGCTATGGCTCTAACGGAAACCGCACCGATAGATGCCGGATTTGTTGCCGCCGTAGCCGCCCAAGGACTATCCGGTTTTATCATCTCTCTTATATCTTGGGTTGAGATGTCCGCCGTATAGACTTTTGCCTTATCTTGTCTTCTCATCTCTCTAAGGGCTTGTACGACACCTTTTCCGAGTTCATCATAAGGTGCGAAAAATGCGTTTATCTCAGGATGAGCCAAAAGTACTGCTTTTACTTGGTCGGCGTTTTTAGCCGCTATCGGGGATTCGAGAGTCCCTGTTTTTACTATCTCTTTGATGCCTGGATACTCTTTTTTTATCTTTTGCCAACTTCTATCTCTCTTATCAAGAGGTAAGATTCCGGCGATACTAACATAGCCCACATTTGCCGTGCCGTTAAAATCTTTTACAAGAGCCTTTAGCGCCAACATTCCGAGTAGTTCATCATCTTGCGCTATTTGAGGGATTTTCGGATTTTTAAGATCCACATCAAAAGCTACGACGGGGATACCAGCTTTTATAGCGTCAGCCGCCGGCTTTTTCATAGTTTCGCTTAG
>JAADDL010000061.1 GCA_013153915.1 Campylobacterota bacterium | reverse complement strand
CCAACTCGCCCTCTTCTATCAAATCGGCGCACTTTTTTACATTTTCGGGAATTGCCGGAATATCTTTTATAAATTTTTCAATTCTATCTTTTATCATAAACATATTCTACCCATACTTTTATAAAAAATTTATTATACTCATATTTAAGCAATATTTTTGCTAATTTTCTATATAATTGCCGAAAACTTTTTAAGGAATTCAAATGGCAAGAAGATGTGCGGTTAGCGGAAAGGGTCCTATGGTCGGAAATAACGTAAGCCATGCCCACAATAAAACAAAAAGAAGATTTTTACCAAATCTAAGAACGATAAGAATCACTCTCGAAGACGGTACGAGAAAAAAGATCAAAGTAGCGGCTTCAACACTAAGGACAATGAAGAAAAATTCATAAACCTATAAACCGTTCCGGATAAGGAGGTCATCTTGGGTATCATCTCAAAAATAAAACGCCTCCTTAACTGGAAAGACTCCTCAAAACCTCATGTAAATATCGATTACGAACTATACTATCAGCTAAAACCTCTTAGGTTACCTTTGATATTGACCGTCTTATTGATGATGGCGGGAACTCTCGGCTATATGGCGATAGATAACTTTAAGCTTATGGACGCCATATATCAAACCGGTATCACTTTTACCACCGTCGGATACGGTGAGATAGCCCCCATATCAAAACTCGGTAGGATTTTTACCATAACCCTTATCATAGTCGGTTTCGGGGTCTTTTCTTTTTCGGTAGGTATTCTTATAGAGGTTATCAACAAAGGAGACCTACTAAAACTACTCAAGGAGAGAAGTATGCTTTATAAAGTAGCTAGACTTACAAACCATTTTGTTGTCTTTTACCACAACAACTACACGATAGAGTTAACAAAACAGTTTAGAGAAAATCATATACCGTTTGTAGTAGTCGACTCCGATGACAATTTAGAACTCGAAGCGAAAAAACACAAATACCCCTACTACCTAAACGAAAACCCCCAATCCGACAACGCCATACTAAAATCCCATCTCTCCAGCGCAAAAGGGGCAATAAGTCTATCTACGAATATTGCGGAAAATATAGCGATGATATCGACTATAAGACTATATGAAAGAGAGATAAAAAGAAAAAAACCGTTTCAGATAGTGACATACGCAAAAAGTATCGACGATATAGAAAAGTTAAAAAAACTCGGAGCGGACAGCGTCGTATCTCCGGCTAAACTTTTAGCCCAAAGGATAAGCGCTCTTAGCGTAAGACCCGATATGCAAAACATACTAGAAGAGTTTTTATATAAAAAAGATACCCCTTTGGATATCGAAGAGATAAAAGTCCCCGAACACTCTTGGCTAAGACTAAAGAAGATAAAAGAGGCAAGATTTAGAAATACCCTAAATGTCAGTATCGTCGGCATCAGAGATAAATACGGCAAATTTACGCCTATTCCGGACGGAGATACTATTATATTGAGCGGTTCGACCTTGCTTGTTATAGGCTCAAGCAAAAATATTGCCTTAGCCAAACAGTATATCAACAAAGCGCAAAGACCTACCGAACTAAAATAGGAGAAGATATGTTTACTATAATACCTCTAAAAAACGGACTTGATAATGTTGAAGGTTTTTACTCCCAAGGGATAAACGCAGGATTAAAAAAAGAGGATAACGACTTGGCGTTTATAAGATCCGACACGCTTTGCGATATAAGCGCCGTTTTTACGACAAACCGCTTTCAAGCCGCACCAATCAAGCACTTTCAAAAATATCCAAAAGAGTTTAAAACCGACTTTATACTCATCAACTCCAAAAACGCAAATGCGATGACGGGCGAAAAAGGGATAGAGGATATCGAAGAGATATTGAATGCGATAGAGATAAAAACAACAAACCCCTTGATGAGTTCTACGGGCGTCATTGGCTATAGACTGCCTAAAGATAAGATCATACAAGCTTGCAAAAAGTTTAATTTTGACACCAAAGATAGCGACTCAACTGCAAAAGCTATCTTGACAACGGACACTTTTAAAAAAGAGATATGTTTTCAGGTTAAACTGTCAGATGATAAAAGTTTTTATATCGCCGCTATCTGCAAGGGTGCGGGTATGATAAATCCCGCTATGGCGACTATGCTGTGTTTTATCGTTACCGATGCGAACATTCCGAAAAACGATATGGATACTCTCTTAAAAGAGGCGGTGGATAACTCGTTTAACACCATAAGTGTTGACGGCGACACTTCCACAAACGATACGGTGATGCTTTTAGCAAATAAAAAAAGCAAAATTTACGACAAAGAGGCTTTCAAAGAAGCTTTAAAACTTTTAACCAAAGAGTTAAGTTTACAAATACTAAAAGACGGGGAAGGCTCAAATAAAGTGGTGGCGTTTGAAGTAAAAAACGCAAAAACAAAAGAGGATGCCAAAAAAGCCGCAACCGCTCTTAGCAACTCTTTACTTGTCAAAACCGCACTTTTCGGAGAAGACCCCAACTGGGGAAGGATAGCCTCCACCATTGGTGCAAGCTTAGTAGAGGCGTCGGAAGATACTCTTGTCATCTCATACGATAATGTAACCGTTTACGATAGGGGCGTAAACAAAATGGATGAAGAGGTTGAAAAAAAAGCCTCAAAAGTGATGCAAAAAGATAGTTTCAAGATAGTATGCGATTTAAACAAGGGAGATAGTTCATATACCGCCTACGGATGCGACCTTAGCTATGAATATGTAAAAATAAATGCCGATTATAGAACTTAAAGAATATTCTTAGCCTTTTTTAATAGACATAAGGCTATAATGTTTCAAATTTTACAAGGAGAGCCAATGCTACACGAATATAGAGATATTGTAAGCAAACTCAAGACGCAAAACGCTCATTTTGCCAAGATATTCGAAAGACATAACGAACTTGACAAGCTTATTACCGAAGTTGAAGAGGGTAGAGAGCACATGAGCGAATTTGAACTCGAAAAATTAAAAAAAGAGAAGTTGCTTCTAAAAGATGAAGCTTACGCTATGATACTTGAATACAAAAAAAATCACAAATAACGCAAGACCGACCGAACAACACTCGGTCGGTCAATAAATCACAAGATAAATACTCCGTTAAACAAAAAAAATGTATAATTTGAAAAAATTGAAAGCAAATCATGATAAAAGTCGCTATCAACGGTTTCGGTAGGATAGGAAGATGCTTAACAAAAGCCATCCTGCAAGAAAATCTTTTTAAAATCGTTCTAATCAATGACATTTACGACTCCGAAACTATGGAGTATCTATTTAGGCACGATTCGGTATACGGCGATACGAAATATGATTTGAAAGATATCAAAATAACAAACACTAAAGATATACAAGACTTAAATCTCCAAGATATAGACATCGTCTTTGAATGTAGCGGAGTTTACTCTACCGAAAAAGAGTTGTCAAAACACATAAAAAATGGTGCCAAAAGAGTTATATTGACATCTCACTCAAAAGATGTACGAAACTTCATATCGGGAGTAAACGAACATCTTTACAAAAAAGAAAAGATAGTAGCCGCTTCGAGCTGTACCGCAAACTCGATAGCGCCCGTACTAAAAATCTTGGAAAACGAAAATATAAAGATAAAAAGTTTCAACGCAACCACTCTACATAGCTACACAAGCGAACAAAATCTTTTGGATAATAAAAATAGCGACATAAGAAGATGCAGGGCTTCCGCCCTCAATATCATACCGCTTGCAAGCAATGTGCAAAACAGCGTTGCGTATTTTTTCCCTCACCTAAAAGACAAAATCCGCTCTAAAAGCGTCAGAGTCCCCGTCGAAAACGGGATTTTAATAGATTTGCATATAAAATTATCCAAAAAAAGCGACTTAAAAGCCGTAAAAGACGCACTTTCAAAAAGCGATAAAACTTTGATAAAACTCTCCTTTTGCGATATCGTTTCAAGATATGTCAGAAATGATACCCACTCCACAATCATCGATATCAAACTCATACAACTCATCAAAAATGACTTTTTGAGACTTCTTTTGTGGCAAGACAACGAATACGGCTACGCAAATAGAGTTTTAGATTTTGCAAAGATTGTAGGAAAAAGTTTATGAAAACTATCTTTATAACGGCAACCAATACCGATATAGGAAAGACATTCGCCACTCTTTTGCTTCTTGAGGAGTTTGCAAAAAAAGGCTACAAAGTGGGAGCCTTCAAACCCATAGAAACGGGAGTCAAGTCCACCCCTCAAGACGGAGAAAAACTGCTAAACAAGTGCAAAGAGTTGAACGACTCCTTTAAAAATGTCGCCATAGACGATATAGTGCCTATCACATTTTCTTTACCTGCGGCTCCTTTTGTAGCAAAAAAAGACAAGGATATCGACTTTCAAAAGATAAAAGAGTCTTTTTCAAAACTATCAAAACTGTGTGATGTGCTACTCATAGAGGGTGCGGGCGGTTTGCTAGTGCCTATCGAGGCAAACTTCTTTATGGCTGATTTTATAGATTTTTTTGATGCCGTAACGCTTCTTGTCACTTCAAATAGACTTGGATGTATCAACGATACTTTGCTTTCTACATATTTTTTAGATAATATAAAAAAACCTTATATTTGGTGTGTTAATGAAAAGTATGATATTGAAGATTTTGAAAAAATTACCCTACCTTACTATAGACGCAGATTTGACGATACGCTATACCTACAAAGAGATAAAAAGAAGATAGCAGACAAATTGTTAAATTTTTGAATTTATTAAACATTTTTTTAGCAATATAATTATATAATTTTATAACTGTCTTTTTTTAAAAAACTATTTTTAAATAGTTAAAAAAATAAAAGATAAACCAACAAGGAAGGAAGAAAATGGCTATAGAAAAAAGCAGAAGAGATTTTCTCGGTCTTGCATTCGGAAGTGTTGCCGCAGTCGGCGGCGTGCTTGCGCTTGGTGCCATGAAAGCCACTTGGGATCCTTTGCCAAGTGTTATGGCGGCGGGTTTTACGACCGTGGATCTATCCACTATCAAACCCGGAGAGTTTAGAAAGGTTGTCTGGAGAGGTAAACCTATATTTATCTTGAGAAAAGATAAGACAAAGTTCAAGAAGTGTGACAACAGAGACAC
>JAADDL010000161.1 GCA_013153915.1 Campylobacterota bacterium | reverse complement strand
AGCGAAGCGTAGAACGACAAACGGCAGGTGGCGCACGAAGTGTGCTCAGCGCTACCGTTGTTCGTTCCCGCGCAGCGGGAACGAACAACTACTTATTAACGGACATTATAGCACTTTTAGCGCGATATGGCAAATTAATAGGACATACAAAATGTCTTGTTAATCGTATAAAATATTTCATTTTGAAATATTTTTAGCTATTTTGTAAAAAATTTACTATAATCCTTAAAGAAAAAATGTCCTTTTTAGTCTGTATTTTCCGTTAATCGGACATATTTGGGAGTTAATTGGAAAATATAGAGCTAAAAGGACAAAATGTCCCTTAAGGAAAAAGATTAATTTAGGAGATTTGTTGATATGAAAAAAGATAAAAGACTTTTGGATTTGGTTAGGGATAAGATAAGATTTAAGCATTATAGCCTATCTACCGAGAAAAACTATCTTTTGTGGATAAAGCACTATATACTGTTTCATGGCAAAAGACATCCTAAAGATATGGGCAAAGAAGAGATAGAAGAGTTTTTAACCTTTTTGGCAATAAAAAAGAGGGTTAGTCCTGCAACTCAAAATCAAGCTTTTGCGGCTTTACTTTTCCTCTATAGAGAGATACTCGGTGTCGATATAAGCGAGTGGAACATACAGGCTTTGAGAGCAAAGGAAAGAAAACATATACCTGTTGTTTTGACAAAAGAGGAAGTTCGAAGTGTTTTAGAAAATCTAAACGGAGTCTATAAGCTCATAGTAACTCTTATGTATGGTTGTGGCTTAAGGATGAGTGAGGTTTTAAATATTAGAGTAAAAGATATCGACTTTGGATACGAAAAAGTTTATATATGGGATAGTAAGTCGATGAAAGATAGAACTTTGCCGCTTCCTCAAAGCTTGAAAGAAGAATTAACGGCTCAAGTAAAAAAAGTTGAGGCTTTGCACGCAAAAGATATAAAGGACGGATACGGAAGTGTTTATTTGCCGTATGCGATAGATAGAAAGTTTCCAAAAGCAAAATATGAAACAAAATGGCAATATATTTTTCCGATGAATAAAGTCTCAAGAGATCCAAGAAGCGGTATCGTAAGACGACATCATATCTTAGAAAAAACTCTTGGCAGAAACATATCTCAAGCGACTAAAAGAGCAAATCTAACAAAAAGAGTAACTTCTCATACTTTTCGCCATTCTTACGCAACCCATCTTTTACAAAACGGTATAGACATAAGGAGTATTCAAGAGCTTTTAGGGCATAAGTCGGTTGAAACCACTATGATTTATACTCATGTGGTGAAGGAATTGAGTAGACAAGAGGTAAAGTCGCCTTTGGATTTTATCTAAAGTAGTGCTAGCGCTTCAAATATATATCGTTTTATATCTTCTCTTTTGTATTTGCGGTCGAAAAATATCTCGAAAGCTAAAACGGCTTGATAGATGAGCATATCGGTGCCGTCTTTTGTGTGTAGGTTTAGTTTTCGGGCTAGTTTTAAGAAAGGGGTTTGTTTGTTGTAGATGACATCCACGGCGTATTTGGTATCTTTGAGGATGTTTGAGAGTATATTTTCTTCAAGAGGGAGATTTTCATCTTTTAAGCCCGCTGAAGTCGTATTGACTACCAAGTCGTAAGAGGTTGGCTCGTAGTCGCTCCAGCTATAAGCTTCAAAGCCCATATCTTTGAAGAAGCCTAGTCTTTTTTCACTTCTGTTTAAGATAGTGACATTTAAGCCTTTCTCTTTCAAAAAGATAGAGATGGCTTTTGCCGTTCCTCCCGCACCTAGTATCAAGACGCTTTTTATCCCGTCAAACTCTTTTATACTCTCGTAAAATCCCGGAGCGTCCGTGTTGTAGCCTATGAGTTTGTTATCTTTTTTTACGATAGTGTTTACGGCTTTTATCTCTTTGGCAATCCCTTCTATCTTATCGCAGAGCAAAAAGGCATCCTCTTTGAAAGGGACGGTTACATTTGCCCCGCTTATATCGAGGCTGAAAAATCTATCTCTTATCTTCGCTCCGTCATCTAGTCTTGTTCTCGTATAGCAAGCTTTTGCCCCTAAAGATTTGATAGTGTAGTTGTGTATGAGCGGAGAGATGGAGTGAGAAACGGGGTTGCCGAATATCGTAAAAAGTTTACTCACTTAAATCGTCCAGCGAGCTCATCAAAGCTTGAAGTTTGTTTTGTACTTCGAGGTATTCGAGCTCTTTTTTGCTATCTGCCACTATGCCCGCACCCGCTTGAAATACTATCTTTTCATCATCAAGATATGAAGTTCTTATGGCGATAGCGCTATCAAGGTTGCCGTCAAAGCCGAAATACCCGACAACTCCGCTATAAAAGCTTCTTTTTAACCCTTCAAACTCGGCTATAAGCTCCATAGCTCTTATCTTTGGAGTTCCCGTCATCGTACCTGCGGTAAAAGTGGCGGCAAATAGGTCGAACATATCGTATTTATCATCCAAGACACCCTCTACATCGCTAACCATATGCATAACATGAGAGTACTTTTCCACCCTCATCATATCTTTTACTTTGACGCTTCCCGGTTTTGCGACTTTGCCGACATCGTTTCTGCCAAGATCTATAAGCATCAAATGCTCGGCTCTTTCTTTTTCGTCGTTTAGCATATCGAGTTCAAGCTCTAAGTCCTTATCCAAGCTATCTCCCCTTTTTCTAGTGCCCGCTATCGGTCTTAGAAGGATGTGCCCGTCTTTTAGAGCCACCATCACCTCGGGAGAGCTGCCTATGATGGAAAATGAGTTAAAATCAAGTAGATACATATAGGGTGACGGATTTTTGCTTCTTAGTATCCTATAAAAGCTGAGTTTGTCTATATGGGCGTATTGCGTAAATCTGTTTGATAGAACTATCTGAAATATATCTCCGCTTTTTATCATCTCTTTGGAGTTCTCCACCATCTTGAAAAATCTCTCTTTGGAAAACTCAAACTTTCCTTTTGACTTATCTATCTTTGTCTTTTTTAGATCCATAGGTTTGTACGGCTCAAATATCGCTTGCATGATTTCGTTGAAATATTCGGATCTATTTTCTATCTCGCTGATGATAGTGAGCTTATTTGTTTTGTGAGAAAAAGCTATGGTGATCTCGGGTCTTATGAGTTCAATGTCGGGTATATTTAACTCATCTTTCAAACAGCACATATCTTTTTCGAGTCTCGGCTCAAATATCTTAACCGCATCATAGCCGATATAGCCTATAAACCCGTCCACAAATCCGACATTTGCCTCTTTGGAGAGCTTTTTGTACTTTTGTGTGTCAAACTTTTTATAGTATGACTTTAAAAATAAAAACGGATCTTTACCTATATCTTTTTTCGTGCCGTCGCTTAGTGTGAGCGTGCTTTTTCCGTCTTTGTGGGTTATCCTCTCTCTTGCTCCTATAAATATAAAAGAGAAGTTGCCGTCGCTTGTGTTGATGGCGCTTTCAAAAAAGAGTATGATCTTGTCTTGGTATAACTCTCTAACTTTTTTATATATCGCTATGGGAGCGAGTTGGTCAAATAAAACAGTTCTAAACTCAACCATATACGCTACTTAACTACATATATAAATGCTGCTTTGTTTATCTCTTTTTTTATCTTTGAGATACTTGCTCTGGCGGCTTTTTTACTGCTATAAGGTCCGATTAGAATCTTTGTTGCATTTTTTCCCGCTATCTTTATGTTGTAGAGCGTGTATTTGTAGCCGTATTTTTTTATCTTGTTTAAGAATGCTTTATTGGGCTTCTCTTTGAAAGTTACCCCCACTTGTATATAGACGGCTTTGTGAGCTTTTGAAGCGCTATAACTCTTTTTAATCTTTTTGGTTATCTTTGGTTTGGCTTTTTTGATATTTGTAGTGAGAGCTTTTTTTATCCCTGTTGTAGCCTCTTTGGTAGCTTTTTGAACTTTTTGCTCCGTTTCTTGAGTTGCTTGGGTTTGCGCTTCACTATTTTGCTGCTCTTTTTGTTTTAATTTTTTTACCATAGTGTTGAAATTATCCAGCTTTGCACTGTTGTTGTTTTCCTCTTCTATGATGGGAACTTGCTTGAAAAGCTCCTCTTTATTCTGTTTTGTTTCGACTTTGCTTGTAGGCTCCGGAGGCAAAACTATATTGAAATTATTCTTTTTTACTTGAGGTTTGTTAAATAGCTTCATGCCGGCTAAAATAAGTAAAAAAAGGATAATTAAAATGATACTCAATAGTAAAATCTTTTTCATTTTGGAAGTGTCGTTACTACTTTTATCCAGCATTATATCACTCAATTCATTTTTCTCTTCCATATCATACTCCTTTTTTTACATATGTTTGGACCAAGACGATCCTCTCTCTTTTTTATATACTTCGTATGGAAGTACTAAGATGTTGAAATCTCTCGGGATGTTTGGATCGGGAAACATTTTCCACTGTCTTGGCATCTTTTGTTGCAATTTGGCTGAAAGCAATTTTGCAAGCTGATAACCCTCTTGTAGGGTTGTATGTCCCTTGTGAACATAAAGATGAAGATGTCCTTCGGTTTTACTTTTGTATGCCGTAAAGTTGATGTACCCTTCCTCTCTTAGCATCAGTTGGGCTCGATGCCAAAATCTCTCAGGGTCTCTGCCGTTGTAGTCAAAGACTATATTTTCCACTATATCTCTTTCGCTTATGAGAGAGTGGGCTACAGTGATCTTTCTATCGGCATGGTCATTCATGATACTTCTTGTTAGCATTTTATCAACTCTTTCAAACTTATCAAAAAAGGTTTTTCCTTTGTAGCTGACCCTGGTAGCCAAGCCATCTTTTTTGACATAGTAAAATCTAGTTATCATCTTTATAAGGGTTACATCAACGCTATACAAATCATTTCCTTAGTAAGTTGGTCTATCATATATTATAAAATTTTTTGCCATATTTTTCAACTCTTCTTTGATGGATGCTTGAAGTTCGGTATTGTTTATATCATCAAGCACATCTGCTATCTTATTGGCTATTAGTTCAAACTCTTTCTCTTTCATACCTCTACTTGTCAAAGCGGGTGAACCAATCCTGATGCCGCTTGTGACAAACGGACTTCTTGTTTCTCCCGGTACTGTGTTTTTATTGACCGTGATACCTGCGTTGCCTAGAGCTATATCGGCATCTTTTCCGCTAAAATCTTTATCAAGGAATGAAACGAGTATGAGATGGTTGTC
>JAADDL010000145.1 GCA_013153915.1 Campylobacterota bacterium | reverse complement strand
ACTCCCTCTCCTGCCGGAACTTTTTCATACTCGAACTCTTTTATATTTTTTATCACTTTATGCTCCTTGTTATGTGCTCTCTTGGCATCTTACTCTCTTTATCTATCTTGTTTACGATATAGATGGGCGCAGCTATTATAAAGATAATAGTGCCGAAGAAAAATAATATAAAAATCCAATTTGTTAGAGAACTTTTTTTATTATCACTCACCGTATAGCTCCTTTAGCATTTTCTTTACAACTATATCTAAAATAGGTAAATCAACTTTTATCGTGTTCCAAACTATCTCGAAATCAACCCCAAAATATTCATGTATTAGCAAATTTCTAAAGTCTCTTATGTCTCTCCATGAAACTTCATCATATTTGCAAAGTAATGAATCCGGCAAATTTTTTACAGCTTCACCTATTATCTCAAACTCTCTTATAGTGGCACTATATGTTTTTCTATCGTTTTTAAATGTTTCAAGATCCATATCAAAAGTAAAAAGTTTTATAGCTTCTGCTGAGTCTTTTATATCATGCAAATATAACCTTAGGTCTCTTTTAGGCATACTCTATCTCTTTTTTAATCCTATCTTTAACCAACGGTTTTAAACTCTCTTCGATACCCAAATCAACTTTTTTACCAAATTGTTTTTCCAACTCTCTTTTTAACCCAAAAAAAGTTTTCAAACTCTTTTTATCTTTTTGCATTTTTATAACTATGTCTATATCACTATCAAAACGCTCAAAACCCTTTGCATAACTACCGAATATTCCTATCTTTATAACACCATATTTTTGAAAAAAAGCCTCTTTATTTTCTCTCAAATATAGCAAAATATCATCTTTTTTCATATTTATAACTCCTCAACCTCCCAAGGCAACCCCTGTTTATTAAGCTCATCCATAAAAGGATCGGGGTCAAACTGCTCTACATTCCAAACACCGGGCTTCATCCAAATATTTTTCACCATCAGTTTTGCCCCTATCATTGCCGGAACCCCGGTAGTATAACTCACGGCTTGAGCTCCCGTCTCTTTAAAGGCTTCTTGATGGTCGCAAATATTATAGATATAAACTTTTCGTTTTTTGCCGTCTTTTATACCCTCGGCAACTACTCCTATATTTGTCTTTCCGACCGTTCTCTCTCCTAAAGTAGCGGGATCGGGCAAAAGAGCTTTTAAGACATGCAAAGGTACGACTTTACAGCCGTCCACCTCTATCTCGTCTATCCTTAACATTCCAACATTTTCAAGGCATCTCATGTGGGTTAGGTAACTCTCTGAAAAAGTCATAAAAAATCTTATCCTCTTTAATCCCTTTATATGCTTTACCAGTGACTCCATCTCTTCATGGTACATAAGGTAGCTATCTTTTTTGCCAATCCTCGGATAATCCCACACCATTTTCACCTCAAGCGGCTCGGTCTCTTTCCACTCTCCGTTTTCCCAATATCTTCCTTTGGCGCTAACCTCTCTTAGATTTATCTCGGGGTTAAAGTTGGTAGCAAAAGGATACCCATGGTCTCCTGCATTACAATCAAGTATATCTATATAGTGGATTTCATCAAAATAGTGTTTTTGCAAATAGGCGCAAAACAGATTTGTAACACCCGGGTCAAAACCGCTGCCAAGCAGCCCCATGATACCCTTTTGTTTATACTTTTCATCATAAGCCCACTGCAACTTATACTCAAACTTTGCGGTATCTGGATGTTCGTAATTGGCGGTATCAAGGTAGTGAACACCTGTTCTTAAGCACGCCTCCATGATAGTTAAGTCTTGATAAGGCAACGCTATATTTAGCACCATAAACGGCTTTACCTTATATATAAGATCTATCAACTCTTCTACATTATCCGCATCAACTTGGGCTATATCTATCTTACCATCCACCTCTTTTTGGATCTGCTCACACTTGCTTAGCGTTCTACTTGCCAAAGTTATCTTTTTGAAAGTATCTAAGTTTTGCACCGCCTTATGGACCACTACTCTACCTACTCCGCCCGCACCGATTATCAAAATACCTTCTCTCATCTTCGCCTCTTTTTAAATTTTTTACAAATTATACAATAATATCTTTGCTCTTTGCAAAGCTTTACTCCTATGGGATAACCTCTTTTTTACATCCTCGTCAAGCTCTCCCAAAGTTTTATCAAAACCCTCGGGTATAAACATCGGATCATACCCAAAACCGTTATCTCCCTTAGCTTCGCTTATAGCACTCCCGTACATCCAACCATGAACGCTAAAGATACCGCTATCCGTAGCCAAAGCGATAGCCGCGGTATAAAATGCGGGAGTCTTTTTTATCCCTCTTTTTTTCAAATCATCTATCAGTTTATATAGATTGTCTTTAGCACTAGCCTCCTCACCCGCATATCTGGCGCTATAGATGCCGGGGGCGTTGCCAAGTATCGGCAAAGAGATACCGCTATCATCCGAAAGCACAACGACTCCCTCTTTTTTATCGAGTTTGTCAAATACCGCTTTAGCTTTTATCATAGCGTTTTCTTTAAATGTTTTTCCGTTCTCTTCTATCTCAAACTCTCCCAACACTTCACTATAAGGTAAAACTTCCATATCTTTGAAACACTCTCGTATCTCTTTAATCTTACCTTTATTTGAAGTTGCTAATATAATTTTCATAACTATCCTTTAATATCTATATAATGTTGTATAATGTCACAAAATATTTTAGCATTATTTGGAGGAGAGTATGGTTAAGTTGGCTAAAAAAGTTATGCCTTTAAGTCTGATAATAGCCTTGAGATTTTTCGGACTATTTATAGTTCTATCCGTTTTGAGTCAATACGCTTTGGGACTAAAGTATTCAAACGCTACGCTTGCGGGTATAGCCGTGGGAGGATATGCTCTAACTCAAGCGTTTTTACAAACTCCTTTCGGACTTCTAAGCGACAAGATAGGCAGAAAAAAGACCATACTCATAGGTTTGTTGATATTTATATCAGGCTCCATAGTTTGTGCTATCAGCGACAATATCTATATACTTTTGCTTGGTAGATTTTTGCAAGGCGCAGGAGCCATAGGCTCGGTTATCACCGCTATGATAGCCGACCTTGCAAGCGAAGAAGAGAGAGCTCACGCCATGGCTATTATGGGCATGGTTATAGCTATGACATTTGCAGTTGCTATGATAGCGGGGCCTTTGATGGCGGGATATCTTGGTGTGCCCTCTTTATTTTGGTTGACGGCCACCTTAGCCGCAATAGCGCTTCTTATACTATTTAGCTCCGTTCCCGAACCTCCGAAAATCGTACACACCTACGAAGAAGAAGAGGTAAAGATAAAGCATGTCTTTAGAGATAAAGACCTTGTAAGGATGTATATAACCTTTCTATTTCACAGCTCCACTATGACTATAGCCTTTTTTATCATACCCGTACTTTTAAAGACCAAGTTTCATATGCCTCCTACCGAGTTTTGGAAGGTCTATCTTCCGGCGGTGCTTTTCGGAGTTGCGGCTATGGGACCGGCCGCCGTCTTCGGTGAAAAGTACGCAAAAGGCAAAGAGGTATTTTTACTATCCGTGGGTTTTATCATGGCTTCATTCTTGCTTATGGGCTTTACGAGCTCATTTACGCTTTTTGCGGTAGGGGCCACATTTTTCTTCATAGGCTTCAATATGTTTGAGCCTCTCTTGCAAAGTTTCGTGGCAAGATTTGCAAAAGTTCACCAAAAAGGAACGGCGCTTGGAGTCGCCAATACCTTTGCGTATATCGGCATCTTTCTCGGCGGTGCCATAGGCGGATACACATACCAGCACTTCAAAGAGGGCGGTGTAGCCTTGCTTGTCGTGGCTATTTCATTCTTTTGGATATGGTGGATAATGGGCATGAGAAACCCAGGACTAAGGCAAACCGCTTATATTGAGCTAAATGACCATACCAAAGAGAAACTGCACGATATCAAAAAGATTGACGGTATAGCAGACCAGTATATAAATGAGACCGAAGGCATCATAGTTATCAAATACGATGCGACAAAACTCAATGAAGAGTTTATTAAAAATTTTTTCCGCTAACAAAACACCGGAGCAAAGCCTCCGGTAAGCCTCTTGTATAAAATTCTCAAAATTTTTTTCAAAATAGTATAAAAGTTTTTTCAAACCGTCCGATGTAGTTTATAACCGACAAGGAAGTCGGAAATTTACATAAAAGGATTTATGATGGGATACAAGATTAACACAAACATTGCGGCACTTAACGCTCACAGAGCAGGAGTTCAGACAAACCATAGGTTAGATCAAAACTTAGAGAGGTTAAGTACGGGTCTTAGGATAAATAAAGCGGCTGATGATGCTTCAGGTCTAGCTATCGCCGATAGCCTTAGAACTCAAGCTAACGGTTTGGGGCAAGCTATCAGAAACGCAAACGACGGTATAAATGTCGTTCAAACGGCTGACGGTGCTTTGGATGAATATACTAACATCATCAACACCATCAGAACCAAAGCTATCCAAGCGGCATCAGACGGACAAAATGCAGACTCAAGACTGGCTATCCAAAAAGATATAGATAGACTACTTGAAGAGGCTCAAAACATAGCTTCAACTACATCTTTTAACGGACAAACTTTGCTTAACGGCGGTTTTCACGATAAGAGTTTTCATATCGGCGCATATAGTGGAGAGACAGTAAACATCAGCATCAAAGATACTCAAATAGCTGCAGTATCTAAGTTTGCTATGACTGACGGAAATACAGCTATAACAACAGCCGGAGGAACTACATATAGTATATCAGTTGAAAATAACGACGGAAAAGCTGTAAATATCTCTGTTACAACTGCGACAGGCAATACAAGCTTGCAAAATGCTCAAGCTATCGTTGACGCTTTCAACGCAGAGTCTCAAAATGTAGGAGCCAATATACATGCAAGTGTTATCGAAACAAGTGCTGGCACAGGTCACTATAGCATAAGATTGGATTCTGCAGAAAAAATTACTGTTACTAGCGATGGCGGAACTGGTATAGCCACAACCTCAGCAAGCTTAACCAACAATCTTGGAACTGTTGACGTTACCGATAAAGCTGGAGCGGAGAAAGCTATTATTATAGCTAAATATGCTTTAAGGGATGTGGATACCACAAGATCCGATATAGGTTCCGTTCAAAATCAGTTGCAATCAACCGTAAATAACATTTCCGTTACTCAGATAAATGTT